>JAGLZW010000001.1 GCA_023131225.1 Candidatus Bathyarchaeota archaeon
AGCTAGTGCAACATCTTCTTTCGACATCATATGTATTGCATTCCAAGTGTACACAAAGCTGAATGCCTCGTCTTTGAATGGAATCTTACGCATGTCTCCTTTCAGTAAGTCCAGCTTCAGGTTGTTCTCTTTGCAAAAATTCTGAGCTTGCTTCAATGCTTCCCCCGAGATCTCAATCCCATATGTCTCAAATCCATAATCAGAGAAAATTTGAAGTGGCGGATTATTACCACCTGCACCACAATCCAGAACGGTTCTCTCTAATGGACTGTCATTACAATATCGTAGGAATTTATAGAGAGGAGTTGCCCGAATCACTTTTCTCATTTGCCATCCTAGATTCTCGATAGGCTTCATGTAGTTTTATGGCTTGTGGAAGAAAGCCAGAAGTGGGTCGGGAAAAACAATGAAGCATATGGAGATTCGCTCTTTGAAAGAAATAAACGAGAACGAAGTTGTAAAAATGTTAAAATCGGTGTGGGAAAAATGATTAGCGCGCGCAATTAACACTCCAGAATAAACCTTTACGTTTGTAAATAACTGGGTCTGGAGATATCTCCCGAAATTACCCCGCAAACTCCCCATTTTTTTCTCCTTTGGATACATTCTAGTTGTTACACGCGTGCATTTAAATAGAGATTAAGCAATCTTGATCATGGGGGAACTACAATTCCCAGACTGGGACTTTTTGGTGAAGGTAAGTTCACAGAAATTAGGGAATTAAAGAATGCGGAATACGTGATATACAAAAAAGCTGCCAATCGCCTTTTACGTTTTTCAGAGGAGCATCAACTCTTCATGATTGTGCGGTTGAACTATGAAGACTACGATAATCTAATGAAACATTACTATACAGAATACGTAAAACAACCTTCTTTAGGCTGGCCCCAGGCTGAAAGAATGGTTTTGAATATAAATAGGCATTTACTTAACCTTCTCACAACAGTTAGAACGTTTCTAGATCATTCCAGAACTAATCTAATACGACGCTATGGGAGGGCTTCCAAAAGACTGGAACGGTTTAAGGACGCCTGCTCACAGGCTTATAACAACAATTTCTCATATAGGTTCCTTTACAGTCTAAGAAATTACGCCCAACACTGTGGAATGCCAATAGGGCAATTGACGGTTCATTCGAAAGCGATGGGTCCAGATGCAAAAGATGTGAGTCATTTTTTGGCGGTAAAATTTAACCGGGATAAACTTCTTCGGGATTTCTCATGGGGAAGTCGACTGAAGAAAGAAATCAAACAACTTCCTTCCATGTTTGGAATTAACCCACACATTACTGAAATGATGGATTGTCTGGAAAGAATCAATATTAGCCTAGTTGTGGATGATCTACCTGAATTGATAGAAAGCGCGGAACTTATACAGCAGTTTGTGGCAGAAACGAAAGAACTTCTCGGTGTTCCCTGTCTTTTTGGAATAAGGGATATCATGCGCACCCAGGAAGGCAAAGTTGGAGAGATTGGGTTAGATATTGAATGGATACCTTTCCACATAGTTGATACTATAATGAATGCTAAGAAAATTATGGAAGCTTCACGACCAAAGAATCAAAAGACTCTTTTGCCTGATATGCATGGCCCCAAATAGGGATTCAAACCTTCTACCATTAAAAACGGAACACCTATAACTGTGACTAACAAAGGAAAAATGACTACTTCAATCCTTTGAATATATTGTATATTCAACGATTAATGCATGCATGCATTATAGCTTGATTCCCGCCACGTGGTTTATGAAACATATTTAAGGGCAACGTTCCGCACGGGCCTCGCTAAATGGAGATCTCCCGAATTTTTCCAGTAAGCCCTCTTTTTTATCTAACTGGACTATTCTATCCAGTAAACCCATCCGTTTGAGACCTTGGATTTTTTCAAGACTCCTTTTTTCACTCTTCGAGCAAGAGAACTAGCGATTTTGCCCTCCTTGCCTTTGGTCGAGAGCCCTTTAGCTTCTAATGCTTTGACCGCATCGTCTATTGTTCTTTTATTTGGTTGCTTGAAAAATCCCTCACGGATTAAACCTTCAAGTGCATGATACGCATGCCCACCCCAAGTTTGAGGCCCTCTGCGCTGTGCTAGTATCTTCTTTTGGGTCATTGCGGCGGATACGAATTTTTCTTTAAGGCGCTCAAAGGAAGCTCCTACGACCTTGATATTTCCAAGGTCTCCTTCTCCAAGACCCCTTTTCGCAAATTCTTGTATTACTGACATGTTCTGAGGATTAAGACCTGCAAGAGTGGCTCCAACTGTCTCTACAGCAACTGCGTCTCTCCCTACTAGCAGGGTATTCATTTGTACGGGAGCATTCCCTGCACCGCGCCAGAAGTATGTTCCGTCAAGCACGGCGAGATCTACTCCGCCTATTGCTTCATAAACATCGGCGAGGAGCGTGGGAAGAATCTTGTGATATTTTGCTTTCTTGGAAGTCGGAATGCATCCAAACAGGTTTTTAAGGATACTTCCTCTTTCAAAGGAACGCAGTATGTGTGTTCCAACCAAAATATTGGGTTTGAAAAGTATATGTGATAAATTCATTTCTTGATTCCCAAGCCTTACACTTCTAGTATCCGAGTCATCTGAGAGGTTGAAGGGAACGATTCGTTCTGTGAAGAGTTCTTTCCAGATTTGAAGCCTCTCTGTACCGGTGCCTTGATAGTTGTCAGATTCAGCTAGGAAAATCTTTGGAGCCTTATCAAAACGATTCGTAACGGCGTCAACCACGCTTACTGATGTATGGTTTCCTGCTTTGTGACTAAAAACTCCAACTTTGATAACAACAGATTTCTCAACAGTATTTAGATCATCTATTCCCCCGATCATGTCGAGAACTTGTTTTAGCGACCCCGCTGGGTCTCCATCGAACTCGATTATAGCGACTTTTGAGGTCAACGCTCTGCCCTCGCTTATATGAAGAACAGTAGTTCACAAAACCCCTTGACAAAGAAAAGCGTTTCTATCTGAACCAATTATGCGCCAACAATACAAGAATCCTCCATATGCATATGCAAAGTGGGCCGGGAGAGATTTGAACCCCCACCCATAGTGGAGACATCTACCGCAAATCCCCATTTTTTCTATGCAATAGTCTGAAACGCCAAGGTTTACACGAGAAGTCATAATTCAATTTTCAGCTTCTCTTTATAGCCAGTACACCGCCATTCTTTTTTTGGTCTTGCCCATTTGTAAAGAGCGTTGTTTTGCTTGCGGAGCTGATCGAAAAATCCTTTTTTAGGGAGTTTTCATAATGCGCACGCAGAAGGGTATTGTGAAAAACGTTGCGAGCAACATCCAGACGATAAAAAGGTTCATAGAAGAAAGTTCCAGAAATTATAAATACATCTTTGGCAGGAACATTCTCTCGGTATTGGAGAAACAATTTCCTGTAAATTATTTTTTCATCTTCAAGCCTTGACAGAAGTCAGGGAAGCGAGAAACTGCTTAGCTCGAGATGTAGGGCTAAAAGTGGCCGCCGAGAAAGGAGAAGGCAGAGGAAGGATTATTGGAAAGAATTGAGAAGTTAAGTCTTTTGATGCTGACGTTGATTCTAATGTTCTCGACGTTAGCAAATGCACCTACTGCTGTGGAAGCAGCATCACCAGAAAAAGGTCCGAGAACTGAAGATCTGGTTATCTACTACTATGGGAACGTGACGAGTGCATACGTAGCGTTGAAGGCTGGCGAAATCGACATAATTGGCTATGAGCTCACACCAGATCTGTTTGAGGATGCGATTAACGACGTCAACATCGTGTTGGCACCAGTTGCTGATTCTGGGATGTACCAGTTTGATATCAACAATAACTGCACGATTGCCACTTATCCTGGTATACGCTCGCCTACGAACTACCAGGGCTTCAGGCAAGCTTTAGCGTGGCTAACTGACAAAGAATACGTTATAGAGGAAGCGTGTGAAGGTTTTGCTGAAAGGATTGATCAGCCTATTGCAGCTCCGTATAAAGGTTGGAGAAACGAGTCGATGTGGTATCCCAACTATCCGTACGAGTATAACCCCGTCGCGGCGGCAGCCACTTTGGATGCAGAGGGATTCGTACAGGGCGAGACGCCAAACCCATACTACGATGCTGCTTTTCCAGGCTCAGCCGAGTACATAAGAATCTATCCTGCAGGCCACTCCAAGGCTGGACAGGACTTGGACGATTTGGAAGTTTGCGTGCGAACCGACGACACTCGTAGGCTTCAGGCTGGAAGGCTGACTTATCAAAACATGAGGAAACACGGTATCCCAGTGAACGCCCTCGAGGCTGACATGGCCGGTCTCTACGACAAAGTGATGGGCGCCTTTGACTACCACATGTACACCGGTGGCTGGAGTGTGGGAAGATTCCCACCAATAACTCTTCACGGTCTATACCACTCCGATTTCACGTATTCCTACGGACCGAACTACGTGACGGGCAATGGCACTCATCCTTACCTCGACACGCTTCTTGATTTTTGTCGTTATCCCGCCTCATATAACGAGGCTATCAACTACACTAAAATCGCTGCAGGATACATGACAGAAATCTGTGTGAACATCCCGTTGTTCAGCGCAAAATCATTCTGGCCTTGGAACAAGAATCTAATAGGCGTCGTTAACATGGCAGGTTCTGGACCTGAAAACAGCTACACCTTCATGAACGCCTACAAAGCAGACGGATCAGCCATCAGATTTGGACTTAAAGGTGCACCTGTAAGCATGAACATCATATACTCATACTGGTACTACGACTATCCGAACCTTGACGGGATGAACCTTTACGGCGGCATAGACGTCCCGCCATACGACCTCTCGGCCGATCAGGCTGGCTGGCTTCTGGACTGGGAAACTGGCACGTGGATTGACCCTGACAACGGCGAAACCAAGACAAAGATCACAAAATACTTAAGAGGTGATGCCTACTTTGGAGAGCCCGTTACAGGCTACCGCAAAGCCAACGTTAACGCCAGCCACTTCTTCTTCAGCGCTTGGTACATATTTCAAGGCCCATCACACTTCTGTAGTTCCACGTTCGACTCCCTTCATCACATTGACATTGTCGATACGCAACAGGTTGACATGTACTTCGACTTCTTAAGCTACTGGAACACTTACTATGCTATTGGACCCATGCTGCCAATGGACACGTGGATGCAGCAACCCACACTCGGAAGCCAGAGCACGGAAACTTTCGTTGAAGGAATCAACCTCACAACACCGGGGCCTGTCAATTTAAGCGGCAGGCCAGTGTGGATTAACTCGGTAACAGTGAACGGTACACATCTAAACATGTTCAGCGAGTACAACATTGTTGGAGGAGTATGGATTCCGTGTGACTCAAAGGGTGAACTGGAAGTTTTCGTGAACTTGACAGCCAAGGCAATAGTTGTTGTAGACTACTGGCAATATGGAGCTGGCTCCGGCTACACGCCCGGCAACTTGCCGTGGCAGACAATCTTCGAGGGTGCTGGAATGTACTATGCGATGGCGTTTACTCCGGGAATAGGTGGCAACTTAACGCTGAAGCGTAACCCTTACTACTGGATGGAGGCCCCGCCTTTAGGCGAGATCGACTTCGTCTGGAAGTGGGAGAGTGGGCCAAAGCCACGGAACGGCAGCCACAAGATCGACATTTACGACATTGTTATTGCAGCAGGAGCCTACGGCAGCCAAGGAACTGGTGTGCCAGATAGGAACTGGTTCCCAGGTGCTGACGTGGCTCCCAGCGGAGGCCAAGTAGACATCTACGACATCGTCACAATAGTCGGCAAATACGGTGAAGAATGGGGTCACACACCGTAGATTCATAAAGACATAGCACGCGCAAGACAATAGGTGCCGCGCTAGACTAGTTGCTAGCCTTCTCTTCTCCCCGTTTTAAGGTCATGCGTGCGCACGGACCAGCGCAAGCGGAAATAGCGTGGGGTGGTTACGGAAACGGACAAAAACATATGAAAACATTTATTTTCAACCTTTATGCTTCAGTTGCAACTATAACTACTACTCTTCTTCGTTAATATCAGTAACCTTGACATCCCAGTTGCGTCACATGAACCTGTTCAAAGCCCAATTACGGCCAACCTTCTTAGAAACACTCTCAGCCATATCCTTATCAAGAACCTTATTTATCCGGCGAGTCCGCCTGCTAAAATTATGAGACTTCAGAGCAGCACGTCTCCATAAAAGTTTCTGCAGCTTTTTAGGGCCCAACCCATGAGGATAAATTTCACGCAAAGCCTGCATAATCATTAAGTCACGACTATCAGCACAGACGAGACCGATGAGATAGTTAGCGTCAAAATCCATAATCCTATGCAAACCCAAACTCAACCCCCGCAACATACGCTCAATCTCTTGAAGCTCCCTTTATTCCTGTAAATTAACGTCTTAATCCACACATATCTGCCGTTTTTCTCCTCCTCAGAACGCTTTCGCGTACATTCTTTTGTACCTTTAATGGTTGCCAACGTAACGAAACCTCCACGGCATACATACTGAACATGGCAAAATGAGTGCCCAGAACCTACCCCATTTAACCCTAAATATCGCATATCTCAAGACGCGCCGAGAAAACAGCTTAGAAACACGAAACGACTGAGAAATAGCCTTCCCTGAAACAATGGAAAAAACAGGTTCGGAACACTATTTCACTTTAGCCAAATTCTCCTTATTTCCCAGTTTTTTTCACTGCGACGTATATCCTCAATGTATCTACTCCGCTTCAATTGAAAGTGCTTCCTATTGGTTTCTTTAAATCCGAAGACTCCACATGGTGCGCGTCATTGATGAGACTTTCACATTAAGCTTGGGAGACTTCCAAAAAGACAGAAGCGCACCGACCCCCCCCCCTCCCCTCCCCCCTACCCTTTTTTTTAGTCAATTAAGCCTTTACACCTGTGGCTGCACTCGCCTATTTGCATAGACTATGAAATGCCAGAAACTCCTATAGTCAATACCCAGAAACTCGGGGCGTCGTTTTAACGAGTTAATGGCCATTTACCATTAATTTTACTTATTCTATAGAAGTTATTACGTGAAAACCTTTTTATGGGCATCATCCGAATCGATCAATTTAACATTACCATTTCATTTTAGGGAGAGCTTCATTCTTGCAATGTTGTAAATTGTTACGGTCACTTAAACAGACAATTGGACAATTTGTTCAGTTATGTCATGCATGCACTTTTTAAATAAAGATTGCTGCAGTGGAGATGTCTCCCGCATCTTCCCTTTTTTTCAAAATTAAAAGAGGAAAAAATTCTCGACTGTAGTAATATATTTTAAAGTTAGTGCTGCTATTTCTTATAGGGATACCGGTTGAAGAAAAAGCTGTTTTGGCAATGGGTTGCTTTGCTGTTTTTGACGAGTGTGTTTTCGTCTGGATTCATCGTTATGGTTGTCGGAGCAGACGGAGGTGAAGAAACAACACTCTGGCATAGATATTCAAAGGATGTGCAGTTAACTCACTTCCGCCCTTCCGGGTATTCGTTAAGTACACCCATAGAGTGGAACCAAACATACGGGGGAAACCAGTCCGATCACATTCGTTCGATTGAGCAGACTAGTGACGGAGGATATATAGCAGTTGGATTCACAAGATCTTTTGGCGCGAGTAACTGGGATTTTTGGCTGATCAAAACTGGGGGGTACGGCAACGTCGAGTGGAACAAAACATATGGAGGAGCCTCAACCGATGCGGGTAGGTCTGTCCAGCAGACTAGTGATGGAGGATACATAGCGGTTGGATTGACAATGTCTGACGATCTCTGGCTGGTTAAGACAGATGCTTATGGAAATATGGAATGGAACAAAACGTACGGTGGCTCAGGGTATGACGATGGATATTCTGTTGAGCAGACCAGCGATGGAGGATACATAGTGGCTGGAGCCACGAGTTCTTACGGTGCAGGTAGTACTGATTATTGGTTGTTGAAGACTGATGTCTTTGGCGAGTTGGAGTGGAACAAAACTTATGGTGGTAATCAACCTGACGGGGCGCACGACGTTCACCAAACCAGTGATGGAGGATACATCGTGGTTGGTAGAGCAGATTCTTTTAAGACAGGAATATTCGATGGTGAGATCTGGCTGGTTAAGACGGATGAGTATGGTAACGTGTCGTGGGGTTGGCTGTCTGGCTGGCCCGACTGGGACTTCGCTGATTCTGTTGAGCAGACTAGTGACGGAGGATACATAGTGGCGGGTACGAGATTTTCTTCCTATGATACTAGATACGATTTTTGGCTGCTGAAGTTCTACCCCAACGGCACTCTGGATTGGAATAGCGTGTATGCTAGATCTGGAACATCTGAAGATGTTGCTAACAGCGTTCAGCAGACCAGTGATGGCGGGTACGTCGTTGCTGGTGGTTGGGGAGATTTTTGGCTCGTCAAAACTGACGGGGCTGGAAACGTAGAGTGGAACAAGTCCTATGGAGGAGCTGGATCGGAAACTGCGTATTCTGTGCAGCAAACCAGCGATGGAGGATACATCGCAGCCGGAGATACGACCTCTTTTGGTTTGGGTCGCGATGGCTACCCGGATGGTTGGCTAGTTAAGATTTTCCCAGCTCACGACGTTGCCGTCAACAGCGCTGAGACTTCCAAAACTGTGGTTGGACAAGGCTACCCTCTATCTATCAACGTGACAGTTGAGAACCCTGGCTTCTTCACCGAAGCCTTCAATGTCACAGTCTACGCCAACGCAACAGTCATAGGAACACAAACCGTGCAATACTTGAGTTCAAAGGCTTCAGCAACCCTAGTTTTCACGTGGAACACAACAGGCTTCGACAAAGGCAACTACACCATAAGTGCATACGTCACCCCAGTTTCTAACGAAACAATCACAACGGATAATGCCCTTCTCGCCGACAGAGAGATTTGTGTTACTATCCCCGGCGATGTTGACGCAGACCAAGATGTTGACATCTACGACATTGTTCAGTTGGCTGGAATCTACGGCACGACTGAAGAAGACCCAAAATACAATCCTAATTGTGATATTGACGGCGACGGAGATATAGACATCTACGACATAGTAGCCGCAGCCGGCTACTACGGAGAAAGCTGGTAGCCCGATCTTTCTCTGTTTTTGTGTTGATTTCCGCGACGTACTTTATGCTTATTATCCATCTGGAACAATCGTTGCACGCGGTAAACAAGTGACGCTGAGCTATGTACACTCAGAAGCCTTGAGCCAAGTTCTCGCTGCAAGGCTAGGCTTCAAAACTCTAACGCCAAAGCGAAAGCTTAGAGGGGAGGAGGGGGTCTAGGTGTTTCCTCGCAAGGAGTATATGCGCGAACAGAAACTGTTATACCATAGAATTGGTGGGCCGGGAGAGATTTGAACCCCCCCCCAGTAGAGATATCACCCGCGGCTTCCTTTTATTTGGCTATTCTCCGCAGAAATTCAAATGAGATTTATCCCCAAAACATTCAAGTTTGTCCTTTTTTCTTTAGCGCAACTAAGGTGACAATCGTGAAGAAGGCAGCCCAAATGGCACCAAAGAATATGTGATCCCGAGCTAAGAGACCCCACTAAGTTAAGGCTTTAGCGGAAAATATGTGGGGGAGATATCCAAACAACCAGCCGAAGAAAGTATGGGCTAAAACGCCTGAGAAGATACAGAGAATCAGGTCTAATTTTGATCTTGTCCTTCGGTCAACAATTATCAAACTCCACAGAGCTCAAGCCAAAAATCCATTTGCCAATGAGAAGCCAATTCCGCGCTTTGGCATTGCTATAATAATTGGCAAGAAATACCAAATTGCAAAACGTTTCTTATTGTCTTTTACATTTGCCCATACTTCTAATAGCAATGATAATGGTATAAACACCGCGAGATTTCCAAATATATGTTCATCATAGCAATGCATGAAAGTGCCGAAGGGTCAGATTTTAAATGTATTCCAAGGGAATACCACCTTTAAATAAAAGATTACTACCTTAAACACTCTTCGTGAAGCAAAATGCTAACGCGCTTAAAGAAACGAGTTCAATCCCTGCTCGCAACAACGGCAAGACTACTACATAATCTAGGTGTGACGCCGAACCAAATCAGTGCAATGGGAATTTTGTTGGCTTTTCTATCCGGGTGTTCTTACTGGGCGTGGCAGCATAACCGTCTTCTTCTCATAGTCGCACCAATTCTTTTTCTACTATCTGGACTCTGCGATGCTCTGGACGGAGTTGTCGCAAGACTTCACAGTGAAACCACGGCTTTCGGCGGTTTTCTGGATTCTTTGCTCGACCGCTACGCCGATTCATTTATTCTCGTTGCAATGATAATCAGCGGTCTATGTGAAGTTTCTTGGGGTTCCATTGCGCTTGTCGGCTCTTTACTAGTAAGCTACGTACGCGCAAGGGCGGAGGCTGCTGGAGTCAAAATGGAGACCGTTGGTTTAACGGAGCGCGCTGAACGAATACTTGTATTGACACTGGCTAGTTTTGCTGCTTTCTTCTGGCTGGGCGCACTTTATTGGAGCGTAGGAATCCTTGCGGTGTTAACAAATCTTACCGTGCTTCAACGCACAATCTACTTCTACAATAAATCCAAGCAAAAAGAAAGTTAGTATCTCTTCCGGCGGCGTTGTCTTCGCTCGTTTTTCGAACGCACTTTCACCACGCCGTGATGCACAGCACATGAGACACAGTAATGCATCGTCTTCACAGGCGCAGCGATGTAAGTGCCTTTTTGCCGTAATTCCTTAGCTAAAGCGTAATCCACTACTGAAACTCTTCGCGAAACACGCTTAGCTTTGTCACGGGGCACAAGCTCACCGCAGCTACTGCACTGCACTAACGAGCTTTTTCCTTTACTGCCTTTTGACCTTCCACGGCTTTTCCGCTTAACTGGCAAACGTTCTACGTCCTTTTTGCGGGTAGTCAATTGTAAAGGAGACTTATATACTATGCTTGCTGCCTTGGCGGGTATAGAAGTCTTTTCAAATGATTAGTATCCTGTTAAGGTCTGCGAATATTAAGTTTGATGCACTGAGGGTAGTATGTGTTTGACCTAGTTACAATCGGCCACTTTGTCATGGACCTAATAATCTCGCCGAAAATATCTCATCCAAGGGTAACTCTAGGTGGTGCAGCTACTTTTGTTTCTCTAGCAGCAAACAAACTGGATGCAAAGGTGGGCGTAGTATCTAAGGTAGGAAAAGACTTTCAAAAACAGCTTTTATGGCTTCGTAAAACTAATGTAGATTTGTCAATGGTGCAAATTGCAGAAGACGCTTCTACAACCCGTTTCATTCTCACCTACTACGATGGAAAGCGGAAACTTCAACTGAGAAATAAGGCGCCCCAAATAGTTCCAAAAGATATACCAGTTTCTTTGCATGCCAAAGCAATTCATGTCGCGCCAGTGGCAAACGAACTCTCACTGGAAGTAATTCGAAAGCTTAGAAACAGGACATCCTTGTTATCCATCGACCCTCAAGGATTCCTACGTGAATTCGACGAGGCAGGTTACATGAAAGTCAAGGGATTGAGTGATGTAAGCTTCCTCCAACACTGTGACGTCTTCAAATCGTCACTTAAAGAAATTGAGATAGTAACTGAATGTGCTAAACTTGGAACTGCAATGAAAAAGATTCGTAAATGTGGTGTGAAAATCATCTTAGTTACTATGGGCAGGAAAGGAATATTGGCGCATCTTGATGATAAATTCTATCATATTCCCGCCTGCAAACCTAAAATCCTTCAAGATCCAACTGGCGCTGGCGACGTTTTCATCGGCGCCTTTTTAGCGGAGCATATTCAAGGCAGAGAGCCTCGATGGTGTTGCTGTGTCGGTTCAGCCGCTGCATCCTTTGTTATAGAAGACGTTGGCTCTCAGCGTTTCGGTGAAAAGAAAGAGGTTTATGAGAGGGCAACTAAAATATATGAGAAGGGAATTAAGCCATTGCCACAGGACTCTATTGTTTAGAAGGTGCTTGTTGTTGGGAAGAATCGACAAAGGCGTAAAATGCAGCGTTTCAGGCTGTGACAAAGACGCGATTCGTTCTATTGCTGCAGGCAAAGTCACCGCTGCCGGGTTAAAAATCCACACTGAAAGAAGAGCGTATCTCTGCAAGGAACACTACAAAGAGTTCAAGAAAGCCACAAAGAAAGACAGAACGCTGGAGAAATGGAGGCATCAAGACTCACGTTAGTGGGCCGATCTGTTCCGAAGTCGGAAGCAACGGTCATTTTTCCACAAGCATTTTTAGAAAGGCTAATCTAATTCTAAGATTAAGCCAATTAAAGCGGGTTGATCAGTTTGCGCATACTTCAACTGCATTCAAATTACATCAAATACAAACCCATACAAAAGGAAATTGACTTAGCTGAAGAAGTAAAAGGAGAAGAGGAAAGACAGATAGAGGAGGTTGTTGTCCTTTTTACCGCTATAGAAGAGGGCGACAACGAAACCACGGCAAAACAAGCAATCAGGGAAGTACGAGATTTCCTAGGGAAACTCAAAGTCAATAAGATTCTAATCTACCCTTACGCACACCTAAGTAGCAACTTAGCAAAACCTGCATCGGCGCTCAAAGTCGTTAAAGCAATGGAAAAGTATGCAAAAGAAAATAGCATAGAAACCTTTCGCGCGCCTTTTGGCTGGAACAAACAATTCACCATCTCAGTAAAAGGGCACCCCTTAGCAGAACAATCAAGAGTAATTCTACCAGGCGAAGTAAGGAAGGAAGAGAAAGTTTCCGAGGCTCTGAAAGCCGAAGAAAAAATGAAGTCTTCTTGGTATATTCTGCAACCAGAGGGAAACATGGTACCTGTTGAAAAATTCGATTTTACAGGACATGAAAACCTTGAAAAATTTGCTAAATACGAAATCTCAAAGATGAGAGCAAGTCAACAAATGCCGCCACACGTCAAACTGATGAGAAGGCTTGAACTTGTCGACTATGAGCCTGGTAGCGACCCTGGAAACTTAAGATGGTATCCTAAGGGGCGACTAGTCAAATCCTTGATTGAACGGTTCGTCACTAACACCATCTTGAAGTACGGTGCCATGGAAGTTGAAACCCCGATTATGTACGACTTTAATCATCCCAGCCTAAGCGACTATCTGGACCGATTCCCAGCAAGACAGTACATCATAAAGTCGGAAGATAAAGACCTATTCCTCAGATTCGCTGCATGCTTCGGCCAGTTTCTCATGCTTCATGACGCTCAGTTTTCTTACCGCCAACTTCCATTACGAATCTACGAACTGACGAGATACAGTTTTAGGCGAGAGAAAAGTGGCGAAATAGCAGGACTACGACGACAACGCGCCTTCACGATGCCTGATTGCCACGCCCTCTGCTCCGACTTGGAGCAAGCAAAGAGAGAATTTGTTGTCCGCTTCGAGTTGTGCATGAAAGTCTTAGAAGGCCTTGAGCTGGGGAAAGAAGATTATGAATTGGCGATAAGGTTTACAAAGCATTTCCACGAAAAAAACGGGGATTTCATAGTTTCCTTGGCAAGACTATTTGCGAAACCAGTTTTGATTGAGATGTTGGAGGAAAAAGCATTATACTGGGTTCTAAAATGGGAATTTAACTTCGTTGACAACCAAGACAAAGCCTCCGCATTATCAACAGATCAACTTGATGTGGAAAATGCCTATAGATATGACATCACTTACATTGATGAAAAAGGTGAAAGGCAGCATCCGCTGATTCTACATTGTTCACCAAGTGGTGGGATTGAAAGATGCGTCTATGCGATGTTGGAAAAAGCGTATCGAGAACAGCAAAAAGGGGGAATCCCGATTTTTCCACTTTGGCTTTCGCCCACACAGGTCAGAATAGTACCCGTCTCAGACAAATTCACCAAAGATGCTGAAAAAATTGCTGAAGAAATTGGTAAATATGAAATAAGAGTAGATTTTGACGATCGTCCTTTGACCATGCAGAGGAAAGTTAGAGAAGCAGAAACTGAATGGGTAAACTACATAGTAGTTATTGGTCAAAGAGAAATCGACTCAGGAATTCTGCCGGTTCGGGATAGACTTGTTGGAAAAATCGTGAAAATGAGACTTCAAGAGCTGGTTGACAGTATTTTGAAAGACACAAAAGGCAAACCGTTCAAGCCAATACCCTTACCTAAAAAACTGTCCCAGCGCCCACAATTTTACGGCTAAAATCGTCCTACAAAAAGTATATCAAGCAATCACGAATACTGTAGAGATTCCAAGAGGAGAATGTTAGAAATGGAGCAGAAAGAGCTTCTTATTTACATAGATGGAAAGCACTGTCCGAAGTCAGAAGCGAAAATCTCAGTGTACGACCATGGCTTCCTTTATGGAGACGGTGTGTTTGAAGGAATACGAGCTTACAACGGCAGCGTATTCAAACTGAAAGAACACATTGACAGGCTATATTCATCCGCACACGCCATCATGTTAGAAATTTCCGTGACAAAAGAAGAAATGATCAACGCCGTGATAGAAACGCTGAAAAGAAACAAACTTACCGATGCATACATTCGTCTGGTTGTCTCCAGAGGCATAGGCGACTTAGGACTTGACCCCAGAAAATGCTCCAAACCAACAATAATAATCATCACCGACCGAATAAAACTTCACGGAGGAGAAGCTAAAGAAAAAGGCTTGACAGCCATAATTTCATGGGTCAAACGGGATCCTGTAGATGCAACAACGCATGAGATAAAATCTCTAAACTATCTAAACAGTATACTTGCCAAAATTGAAGCTAACAACGCAAACGTTGATGAAGCAATATATCTAAATAAAGAAGGTTTTGTATGCGAAGGTGTTGCAGAAAACATATTTACCGTATCCAATGATGTAATTATAACTCCGCCGACATCTACAGGTGCTCTGCGGGGAATAACGAGGAATGTTGTCATTGAAATTGCGCGAAAATTTGGATACACAGTCCTTAAGAAAGAAATTACACCTACAGATCTGTTCCTTGCAGACGAAGTGTTCTTTACAGGAACCGCGGCAGAAGTTGTTCCAGTAAAAGAGATAAACGGACGACAAATCGGGAGCGGGAAACCTGGTCCAGTCACTCGAAGGTTGATGGCAGAATATGATAAACTAGTAAGAGACCCTAAAGAAGGCGTGCCAATTCGCTGAAAAACGACAACTCAACCTTAGCTAACTACGACTCATAAATTTCTCTAGCATATTGAATGCATTTTCCAAGACCTCAATAGGCGGCAAAAACACACCCCTCACGTGCCCTATACCATACGTGTCACAAAAGCCCGAACCGTGCACAAAAAGAACACCTGTTTTTTCCAAAACGTCCAAAACAAATTCTAAATCAGTCTTCCAACGTTGTCCAATCGCATGTATTCTTGGAAAAACGTAAAAAGCCCCTTTAGGCTTTGTGCAACTGATTCCTTCAATTTCATTTAAGCGCTTCCAAGCGTAGTTTCTTCTTTTACGCAATTTCTCAACCATCTCAGTGATATGCTCTTGCGGTCCATTCAAAGCCGCCACACCTGCCTTTTGAATAGGAGTATTGGTGCACAACCTAATCCGCGATTCTTTTTTTACGCTCTCCTTCAGTGCCTCTAACTTTCTTTCAGGATCGTGGAAATAGAAGTATCCTAGCCTCCATCCAGTGGCCAAATAAGCTTTAGAAAAACCGTTCAGCCCAACGACTGGAAAATCCTTTGCAATATAGGCGGTGCTTACAAACCGGTCTTCATACACTATTCTATCATAGATTTCGTCAGACAAAACCAACAAGTCATTTTCGGCTGCTAAATCAACAATCCCTTTCACCGTGTTCTCATCATAAACAGCACCGCATGGATTGTTAGGATTTATTATGACAATACCTCTAGTCTTCCTAGAAATTTTTGCTCGTATATCTTCAACGTCAGGTTTCCACCCTTTTTCTTCCACAGTCTTGTACGATATAGGCTTTCCCTCAAAAAACTTGGCATACGATGTATACGGTGGGTAAGTTGGACCAGGCACCAGAATTTCGTCGCCTCTGTCTATTATCGCTGCCATAATCATGAATATGCCTTCGGAAACGCCTGTGGTGACTATGACGCTTTCAGGCGAAATGTCTATGTTGTTAACACGTTTTTCTTTTTTACAAATTGCCTCTCTTAACTCTAAGAGCCCCTCTGATGGACCATACCAGTTTGCCCCAGCTTTCACTGCCTCAAACAAAGCCAGTTTAATGTGTCTGGGTGTGTCAAAGTCGAACTTCACGGGGTCGCCTATATTGAGGTAGGTTATTTTTTTTCCTGTTTTTTCAATTTTTTTGGCGAACTCTGTGACGTCTCTAATCGCATATTTGATTGTGCTTACTCTTTCCGTGACTTTAAATGGTGTTGTCAAGTTGCTCACCTAGATAATGAGTTTTTCCGGTTCTACATTACGTTTTGCAATGCCAAGGTCATCTACTTTGAATTCCTTGTTTCCAAAAAGGTTTGCGTGTTCTTCACCCATGTACAAAGCTGCAGCGATTCTGCCTAGAGCGTCACCTTTCATGTTTCCACTTCCGCTACAACTTCCGACCACCAACAAATCGTTTTCTTCGAAAATAACAGGTTGTCCATCAATGGTGTTAAGCGCATATTGACCTGCCCAAGAGCCATAAGGTTGAGCTCCCAAAAACTGAGGGAAATATTTTGTGACTACCTGATATATCCCATAGCGGTAGAAGTTTTCTTCAGGTTGCGGGTCATCTTCTAATTTGAAAGCCCGTGGAAAGTGGTCGCCATAGCTTAGCCAGAAAGCGTTTTCCTCTAAAGCTGGTTTTATGTAGACTGCAGGTCCTGGCAAGATTGTGAAAGGCATACAGTTTTCTGCATTGAAGCCTTCCACATTTAATAGTTGTCTTAATGCTGTTGTTGATGCTTGTACAGAAAAAAGTTGACGCTTTATAGGTTCCATCGGCGCGTAAACTCCAATTTGATGAAGCAGTGTGTTTGCCCATACGCCGGCAGCAATAATTGTTTTCTTAGCTTTAATTGTGCCTTTGTTAGTGTTGACTCCAGCGGCTCTTGATTTTTGCCAGAAAAAGGGTTCGTCCGGCATGCCTAATGGCTCTTCCGGGTCTACTAGTACCTTCTCTGCTATTGTGTTGTATTGAATTTCTCCGCCGAGTTTTTTGAACTCTGCTTCGTAAAACTGAACTAACAAGTCTATGTCGATCGATCCTGCCTTGGGAACAAATACTCCTTTTTCCACATCTGCCAATCTCATCATTTGTGCTTCCTCATCCTTTGCTACTTCTGTTCTGAGATTAAGCCGTTTCGTCAAATCTTCTTTTTCATACACTTCATATTCAAGACCGCTTTCCGCCATCGATTTGAGAACAGGCTCTATTATTCTGTAATGTTCTTTTGAAAATAGCCACAAATAGCCAGCCCATCTCAACCTCAAATCTACCCCTAGTTGGGTTTGAACGTGCTTAAAGAATTCAACTGTGGTGTCCACCAGAGTGAGGTTTGTGTGAGAATAGAAGAAACATCTAAACATGGCAGCGCTCTTGGCCGTATTTCCTTGGCCGGCTGTACTCATCTTGTCTATGACTAGAATTCTGTCGTTGGGTCGTTGTTTTTTCACGTGATAAGCGGTTGCCAGTCCAATTATCCCTGCGCCTACAATAACAGCGTCATATTCTGTCATGCAGCTTCATCTCAATTGAGGATTTGATTAGAAGCTATCAGTAGGTAGGAGGTTAAAGATTAACGCTTCGCTAGGCTCGTGTTCAGAAATTAGGATGCTGTCAAATTTAGGGTTCTTCTCCAGTTGGGAACGTTTCAAGTTTATGTATGTAGAACCCTTGCGTTGTATAAACTGTTATTTTTACTTCTTGACCTTTGAATGCCTCCCAATTCCACAGGCATTGAAGTGTAACGTTCTCGCTGGGCATAAGTCCTTTAATTGCATCTCCCGTTATCGTCACGTTCTCGTAGACTTGGGTTCCATTTGTAAGTGTTATTCTGCTGATATTGATAAAATGTGGCGATGACGGCAAATTATAGACTGTTACGTTAAATTCGCTGGTGTAAGATGCATTAGAAGCTACGTCGGTGATGTTAAGTGATACGGCAGGTGGTAATGTGGCTGTTTTGTAAACAGCTGAATAATTTTGCAGGGTTTGAGCGGTAATCGTGTGAGAAGCGCCAAGGGCGCCTTTTTTCCACAGGTTCCAGTTACATATAAATGTCTTGTTTTGTCCAGGCTGAAGTTGTTGTGGAAGCGTGGCGCTTTCATCCTTTACTGTTATGTTCTGAGATGGAATGTTGACAGAATCAAACAGTATCTTTGTTACGTTTAATGGTATCTTAGAGTCTGCAGAATTCAGGATGGTAATGTTGAAACGCTCCACAGTTACAGTGGTGTCAAATTCTGCTTCAATAATTTCCAACTCTACTTTACCCGTTTTATATGGAAATGTTGCGCCCGACCCATCTTGTAGGAATACAATCACATGAACAGTTTGTCCCGCAAATTCCCCCCACGTTTCACTACACCTGAAAGATATGGTTCCACCTTTCACAAGAGGGTAGGGAATTAGTGGGTCTATGGAAAATGCTGGAACGTTGTAAATTGTTTCCACGTTATTAGTAGTAGCAACTAGAGCGACGCTAGTTACGTTCGCATCACCTTTTGAGTAGGATGGATTTAAAACCGTCACGTCGAAATACGTGCTGTTCTCAATGGGGAACGTAACGTTTGTGATTGTTATTGTAGTGATGTCTTCAGGGGTCTTGTATCCTTGCTGCACGTAGTACCCCACAGTCCACAGGTATGATAAAACAGCGCCTGTTATCCCAGACGATAGGAGCAAAATTAATAGAGAGAGTGTTGAAATACCCTTTGTGCTTCTTAACATAGCGTACATGTTTTATTCCTCGCCTTGAACGTAATGTTTACTCTGATTTGTGAAGGGAGTAAATAAGTATTCGGTTGAAGAATGAAGCATTTTTCAAGCCGTATTCGTGTTTCTTTGTTCCTCTGGAATTATCTCACTATTAGTACGGGGCATGGTGCGTATGTTACTACTCCGCTGGCTACGCTTCCTAGAAGAAATTTTTTGATTCCGGTTCTGCCTTTAGTTCCCATAACAATAAGGTCGCAGCCTTCTTTGTTGGCGATTTCTGTTATTGCGTGAACAATTGACATGTGATTTTCGATGATTTTTGTCTCAACTGTGACTCCTACTTTCTTTGCCATTTTCTCTACTTTTTTTAGATATTCTTCTACCATCTTTCTTTTTTCTCTGGAGATTGTTATCGGAATAGGAGTTACTGTGTGGGCTGGCGCAACTTCTATAGGGGTAGGCGCAAAAGCATAAGCGGGTAAGTGCATCACATGAACAGCGATAAGCTCCGCTTTTCTTCTTTTAGCTATATCAATCGCATATTCGGCAGCTTTCTCTGACGGCTTTGAACCGTCAACGGGAACCAAAATCTTGTTAATCGACACGTTAGCTGACATTTTTGCTTCGCTACCTCTTTTGTGAACTTTTAACTTAAACTTTATGAGGAAAAGCAGACTATCTTCTTCAACAATGTTTCCCTCAGCATCCTCAGGCGATTTCTTACGCGCTTTAGTTGATCCGTGGTATCAAGCCCTCCAAAATCCAATGGAAGCCCAAAACCAAGCTTTGCAAAATCTAATTATACACTACAAAAAAACCGAATATGGCAAGCAACACTCCATAGATGAAGTTAAAAGCATAGCTGATTTTCAGCAGAGTTTTCCTAAACTCAACTATAGAAAACTGCAACCATATTTGAAAGAGGTAAAGGAAGGCAACCATTCTGCTATACTTTCTGAGCCTCCAGTCTGCTGGGTTATGACGCGAGGTTCCACAGGCGTCTCAAAGACCCTTCCAGCTACAAAGACTCATCTTGAACAAATATTTTCATGCGGAGCAAGAGCTTTAATTAACCACGTACTGAGAAAAAACGACTTCACTATGCTAACCGGAAAGATTCTCAATCTCAACTTTCCCTCCACCGTAACCACCATGGAGACAAAAGGGAAAACAGTAACGTACGGCTACAGCTCAGGCACCTATGCCAAACTGAACCCCATGCTCAACCAAATAAGCTTACTGCCAAAACAGGAAGAGATTGACGTGCTGGGTCCAGGTATAACTAAGTCAGATTGGAAAAGACGATTTGAGCTTGTGTACCAGAGGGCGTTGTCCCAGAATGTCACTGCTGCAATGGGCGTTACACCAGTTATCTTGTCTTTCGCTAAATACATTGTGAAGAAACACAAGAAAAAGCCGAATGAATTATGGCGGCTTAAGGCACTCTTTTGTACAAGCGTGAGGAAAATTCAGTTCAAATATGCACCTAGATTGAAATCTTACTACGGCGAAGCTCCCATCGTAGAAATGTACACTGCCACCGAAGGCGTGTATGGTCAACAACTTGACGACCTTCCTTACATTAGTCCCAATTATGACAAATACTTATTTGAGGTTGAAACTAGGAGCGGAATTAAGATGCTTCACGAACTTAAAAGAGGCGAATGGGGGAGACTGATTGTTTCGTCTTGTCTTTTTCCACGGTATGACATAGGTGACATGGTTGAAGCCATGGGAAAAAATTATTTTCGGATCTTTGGTAGAGCAACCGCTTTAACCATTCTGGAGCACAGGTTGTATCGGCTTTTATGCGGATGGTTTCTCTAAGGGCGTGGATTTCTTCCAGACGCCTTAGCCGCTCCATAGACTGCAAAAATGATGATTATTACGCCAACTATTACTAGGAAAAACGCTCCACGCCATGGATCAGGCAGGTCGAGGAAAGTTGTTATCAGAGATGTTGCTCCGATGACTAGTAAGATTAAGCCGCCGATTAGAGCCCAGAAACGGCTTGTCTCCTCCTTTTCGTGTTTTTCAGCTTTTTCTTCCTTTTCATGTTTTTCATGTTTCTCGTATTTTTCATAAGCCTCTCTGGGAGCTGCTTCAGCCTTAAGTGAAGCTCCACATTTCGGGCAATACTTCATTTCTTCGGGAACTTCATTTCCACATTTCGGACAGTATGGCAAACTGTTTCACCATATTTCAACTATTCTGTTAGGTTGACATTGAATATAAGCGTTAAAGCTCCGATCTGTTGGTAGCAAGCTGATAAACATTTATTTTGCTTCTTCTCGAAAAACTACGGTTGCGCGCGCTTAGCGACTTATTCAAGAGAAAGTTTTTCCAACTGCTTTAATACGTATTTGCGAATTTCTTTTGGCTTAGGCAACTTTGCCACCACATTCCCGTTTTTGACTAATGGTTTCAACATTCGCACTGTTTTGCCTCGACACTTTGGACATTTTGGTCGATGTTCATTACAGGATAAAACTACATCGACTAGGCATTTTGGGCATCGCCACACCTCCTTCATCCCTCCAAGCTTACCTCGCTTTGCACATAACTTTCCATCTATCTCAACTATATCCATAGCGAAGTTTACAGTAGGTGAATTACTCACATGTGTGCCTATACCAAACGCATCTGCACCAGCCTCGCTTAGTTGTCGGACTGATTCTTCGTTCAAACCTCCAGAAACTAAAATTTGGACATGTTTGCAACCGCGAATGTTCAGTTCCCATCGTACCTCTCGCACAATTTCTGCGAAATTACCTTTACGAGAGGATGGTGTGTCAAGTCGTACTGCCTTTAATTTTTTCAAAGCCTTTACAGCCATAATTGCTTCCATCTTTTCATCCGAGTATGTATCTACCAAGGCAACGCGAGGCACATCTTCTTTAACTACGCTGTCAAAAGCTTTCCATGCTTTAATCTGGTCGCCCATAACTATGATGAGGGCGTGGGGCATAGTTCCCACGGGTTCGGTCTCTACTGCCTTGGCACCCGTCAGACAGCTAACGGCGTCAAATCCACCAATGAACGCTGCACGGTCTATCATTGGTGAAAGAGACGGGTGCATGCGACGGATACCAAAAGAAATAAGACGTTTGTTTTTAGCAACTTTTCTTGTTCTTGCTGCTCGAGTAGCTATTCCAGAGGCTTGACAAATAAGGCCTAGAAGAGGAGTTTCGTAGAGACAAAAGTCTCCATAAGAACCTTCAATTCGTATAACAGGCTCGCGGAAACCTTGGTGATCAGCAGCATAGAAAACGGTTCCTTCAGACATCGAATAGATATTAACGGGGATACCTTTGAACAAATGGGCTAATTCTTCGATGCCGCACAGAATGCCCCAAGGCCAATTTTCTGGAAGGCTACCGGAAGTAACTTCCGCTATCACACGGGTTTTTTCCCTACCTTTAGCTTCTAGAATCTGTTTTGTGCGGACAAAGTAGATGTCCGTGGTTTCTGCTCGTTTAATTTCTTCGTCGGAAGCAACATGAAAAAGACGCATCTGAATTCTCTCCACAGCTCTTGCTTCAATGAAGTATAGCGATGTTTATTTAAAGATTCAAGCATTGCTTACGAATAGAAGTAGCTGAATGAATCCAACCTCAATTACTGCAGCTACAAAAAATAAAAAATAAATTATTACAAGAGCTCTTATGGTCATGCTTCTGCTTAATGTTTTACGTATTGTTAAATAAATTCCATACCCTTCAAGTATGCCATTGGGCAGACTCAGCAGAACAAACATAGCTAAATTACCCAGAGCTACGGTGCCAAAAACAATCATGCTGGCTCTAAAAATGCTCAAAAGAATAATCATAAGAGTGAACATTAAAGCAAAAGGGCGGGGATGCTGAAGCACAACATAGTCATACTTTTTCGGCTTGAAAAAAGAAAGAACTAGTTCGACGTAGAAAGTCATAGCAAGCAGAATAAGAGAGACCACCAAAACATTGTGGATAAAGACCACTAACACAGCAATTGGAGGATTAGCGAACAAGTTTCCAGAATATTCAAAGAAAGCCCTATTTTCAACATATGCCAACGCTAAAAAAATCAGCAAAGTGACGCCAAGTAACAACGTTCTCTCTTTCGAAGCCATCGTAAGAGCCACGTGCCCCACATGTTCCCGAGTAAGTGAATAAAAGCGTTGCTTAGCTTTTCAATTCATGTCAAGTCTCAAACAACACTGTTCCACCAGAAGCGTATAGAGGACCTAGATCGAGACATTGAATGTAGCCCCACATTCTCTTCGTCATTCGTCAAGCCCAACTCATTGAAGCTCTTTCCTCCATTCAGCGCAACAAGCACGGATAGCATTGAACCCAACGCATGAATGCACAAAGCATCTATCTCGTCCAAGATACTTCTGGTTCATTAAAAAACTATTCTATCCCAACTTTGAATATAGGGCATTTTCCACGAATTTCCTTGACTTTGAACCAAAAAGGGTCTTTCAACATGTTTCATAGATGCCTCCCCACCTTGTTGCATCTAAACTTAACTGCTTAAGGCCAATTTTCTCTACAAGATAGTAAACACTTAAGAAAGACCTTTATATAAGTGGATAAAGCTCTGCAGAGAAAGGAGTTAATATTTGTCATGAAAACAAAATGCCCGGCTATAATCAGCGTGGGCAGGACCGAGTTTGGAGAACATTATGAAAGAGAGCCTGAAAATCTAGTTGAAGAAGCTGGACTGGCAGCTTTAGACTCTGCGAAAATTGAGCGTGAAGATGTTGACGCGTGCCACTATGCAGATTATTTTCTTCCTATAACCAACAAGTTCGGGCTTGAAGAAGGCTTTCTATCTGAACTTTTAGAGTTAAATGTCCCCATGGAAATCACGCGGTCCTTCAGCTCCGCCCTCGCGAATGCTTGCAACGCCGTTTTGGCCGGGAAGTATGAGCTTATGCTTGTAGGTGGAATGGAAAAAATGACAGACCGGTGGGACAAGATTAGAGATGACCTCATGCTTCTAGAAGATCCGTGGAGCTATTATGCTGGATGTACTCCAGAGGCGAATCATGAGCTTATGCTCAGGGCATATATTAAAAAATATGGGGTTGCTGGTGAGCAACTTGACATTTTGAAGGAGGCGTTAGCTAACTTCTCAGTAAGAAATCACCATGCGGCCATGAAAAACAAGTACGCTCAGTTTCACAGGGAGATCTCCGTAGATGCAGTTATGAAAGCAAGAACCAAGGCAAGAAGACCTCTAGGCTTGTTCGATTTTGCGCCAATATCTGATGGCGCCTCAGCTCTAATACTAACAAATTCAGAACTTGCTGAATCTTATACTAGCAAACCAGTTTACATTCTAGGTTACTCTCTAGCCACAGATTATATTACCTTCCCTTCGCGGAACGACTTGACTGGTTTTTTGTCCACTAGACTTGCAATGAAGGACATCCTTAGGACATCGGATATCGAATTGACCGACATTTCGATTTTAGAACTTTACGATCAATCTACGATGATGGGGATGGTGTCTTTAGAGGATTTAGGGTTCTGCGAGAGGGGTAAGGCGTGGATAGACATTTACAAAAGTTGTAAAGAGAATGAAGACTATTACGAGCTTAATGGTAAGAGACTATTTGTGAACGTGAATGGTGGGCTTAAGGCCGATGGAAATCCTTTGGGCGCCACAGGTGGTGCAGAGATTTTCGAAGTATTTCAACAGTTAAGACATGAGGCTGGTGAAAGGCAGGTAAAAGCAGATGATGAACTCAGATGCGGTTGTGTTCACGAGTTGGAAGGTTTTGGAACCAAAGCATATATCTACATTCTAGGAAAGAACTGACATGAGCAGCGAGCCAATTGAGAGACGAGTGGCCTATATAGGCGATAGGCTACGCGGCAGTCGTTGCAGCATCTGTGGAAAAGAATATTTCAAACTCAAAGATTACTGCGGCGCTTGCGGAAGGGAAAGCTTTCGAAAAATGGAGCGTATCGACTTCTTTTACGAAGAAGGAACGCTGGAAATTTGCACCCTTGTAAATAAACCTACAAACAAGTTCACAAAATTGGGCCCATACCTCTATGGAATATTTTCGTTCCACAACGACAAAGTACGTTTTCCAGGCAGATTAACTGATCGTATTATCAGAGATGAAGAGGAACTAAGGCTCGATGATTTGGAAGGAAGAAGGGTTGTCCCACGCTTCAGGAGAAGACACGCTGTAGATGCCAGCGGAATAATCCCAACGATATCTCTGACTTTTTCTTTTGCTGATGAATACTACCCTTACCAAGAGTATAAAATAGTTAAGCCTTCGAAGGAATACGAGAAGCCAGGAATAGTGGGTTATGGTGTCTATTCTTCTAAGTTCAGAATTAGAGAAGGAAGAATAGAGCGCGCTGTCCCTTTTCTAGATGAAGACGCTATAACAGCAGCCGTTGAAGCTGGAAAAATCGCACTTATTCATTCAGGTGTCGATCATAGGTTGATTGGCAAGGTGTATGTAGGATCAGAGTCTAATCCTTACGCTGTCAAGCCGATCGCTTCTAAAGTAGCTCAGGTTCTGAAGCTTGGTGAAGAGTACCAAGCAGAAGGTATCCAATGTGTAGACGCGATAGACACGGAGTTTGCATGTAAAGCAGCGACTAGCATGTTTAAGGACGCTGCTTCTCTAGTGTATTACCCCGATTCAGAAGAATCTTATGCCATGGTAATCGGAGCAGACAATTCTCAATCTGCCCCAAGAGACGAGCCAGGAGGTGAACTAGACTTGTTTGTAGGCTATGGAGGCGCCGCTTTCATTTTTGGCATGCATGATGTAATAGCTCAGTTTGAAGGCTGGGTTTCAACAACATCAGACACGCCAGATTTTTGGAGAAGGGACACACAACCTTACCCAAGTCACGGCGGTAGATTTACGGGTAAACCAGCTTACTTCAAACACGTAACAAAAACCGTCAAAAAGCTCATGGAACGATTGAAGCTTGAACCCCGTGACATAAACTATTTTGTAGCCCATCAGCCTAACGCTGCTTTTCCAACACGTGTTGCTAAAGATTTAGGTTTTAAAGAAGAACAATTTCTGCCCGGGCTTCAGGTTGCAAAATTTGGAAATACATACTCTGGGTGCTCGCCCATCGGTTTAGCCGCTGTCCTTGACATAGCAAAACCGAACGATAGAATATTAGTGGCGAGTTATGGTTCTGGGGCAGGGAGTGATGCTTACTCTTTTGTTACCACAAGCCAGTTAATGGATAAGAGACCTAGACAGAAATTCACTGTAAGATATCAGGCTGAAAACAAATTCATAGATTATGTAGATTACGCCACTTATAGAAGAATTAAGCAAGGAATGCACGCAACTTGACAATCGATGAGCCCCACTCTTTGGAAGAAGAACAGGAAAAAAAGCAACCGTGGCAGTTTGTAAAATGGATATTCAGGGTGCTATACTCTCCAATGAAGACGTTTGAAGAGATAGTGGAGAAACCGAACATTAAAGGTCCAGTATTAATCCTATTGATAACATTGCCCCTAATTTTAGGCGGACAATATGTAAGCGGGACCAAATTTTTCTTAGAGACCCCAACACCTGAAAACGATTTATGGACCGAATCTGTTGGGAACTCAACGTCGTTCTTATGGAACTCCAACGACAATGTGACTCTTGATAGTTACGATTGCATTGTAGGCAATTATAGTGTTTCTTCTTCTTTGACTAATAGTTCACTAATTTGGATGCGTTTGACAAACATAGGAAGTTTCAATTGCTCTAAAGAGGAATATAGTTGCTTATCGTTTAGAATAAAATGGATTAATGAAGCAGATGATGTTCCAACTGCAATCTTGCAGTTATTTTCGTTCAATAATGAAAGCAAAAAAATCGAGTTGGATATAGGAGGCATTATAGCCAACAATACTAGTGTTTGGGCAAATATTACTGTTAATCTTGCCACCGACAACTGGGTAGGAGCGTCAGAGAAATCAGCAAGTTGGACAAACATAACTGGGATTAGTTTTCTGTTAATATGGAGTAATACAGCAAACCTTGTTTTGAAAATCGATGACTTGTTTTTTGGGAAGTATACTCCCATTTCATCTTCCAACACCTTTGATTTGCAACTTACATATTCGTTTATACGAGGCGGCATCAATTTTTTGGTGGAATGGCTAATTCTCTTTGGAATAGTTTTGTTAGCCTTAAGGAGCTTCTCAGATTGGAATGGCTTATGGAAAAACTTGTTATTTATCCTTGGATACGTGTATTCAGCCTCCATCGTTTATTTGGGAGCTCTTGCGCTGCTATTTATTCTTCTACCGCCTGTCTTCCTTCCCTATAACACTACCTACTTGGAATATCTTGATATCTACCAAGGCAGTTGGGGCACACCAATTACTTTTCTAAGCTTGTTTGCTTATGGATGGACTACCATTCTTTGTGCTATTGCTTTGAAAAAGATACATGAACTCTCTTGGAACAAAGCCTTTTTGATAGGTTTAGGAGCCGTTGTAATGAGCTTATTATTCAGCTCCTTTTTGCTCAACGTGTTCCTTTAAGCCAGTTGATGTTGAACAATCACGTGAGGAAAAGGCATACTTTACATTGTTGAATGTCTAAAGTTGGATCCACGCGTTTGCAGAGCTCACACATAAGACCCTTTTTTCGTACAAACTTGCATGCAGTGCAGATTTGTAGTGCAAGCGCTGTTCTGTTCAAGTTGCCGTTAGCTAGTAAGGCAGCAGTTTTCGAAATTAGTATTTCAACTTTCTTTTCTTTTTCCATCAACAGAACTCTTCCTCTTACATGGTGAGCATATTTGCTTACCGCTGTCTGGGTTATGCCAAGTAGGTTGGCTGCTTCTCTTTGTTTCATTCCGTAGGTTTCAATGAGCTCTTTTGCAAGAAGGGCGCGTATTGCGGGGACGACTGATTTTACTGCAACTTCGCATGGAAGTTTCATTGTTTTGCTCCGTTTATAGTGTTGTGGGGAAAAGGTATATAAGTATGACGCACGTCATCATATTATGACGTGTGTCATAGGAACAATGGAGGAAACTTCTTTTGAAAAAAAACTCCTCTCCTTTCTCCCCAAAAGGAACACTCATCGCAATGACCAAGCTCCTGTGATATACGTCCCCCACGAAGGGTATATAGAGAGCCGAAAGCTTGTTGGAGATTCGTTATGGCTATCGAGGAAAATGGTTGACGACGGTTGCAGCTTAGAACAGACGTTACAGATGATGGAGGAACGATGCAAAAGCTGCAGTGTTATTTCACTAATGTCATGTGTAGAACATTGTGAAACTTGGAAAGTGAAGAAAGAGCTTCGGGAGACCAACAAATTTTTATCAGAGGACAATCATGGACTCAAGCTGCTGAATGCCATCAAAAACAAGAGAAGACTCGCAATACTTGGCATTCTTCATGAAAGATCCTTAGTCTTTGATGATCTACAGAAAAAACTTAGAAACCATGGATTCCATCACAGTCAGAAGATAATTGATGACTATTTGAAACCTTTATTTAAGGCAGGCTTGGTGAAAGAAAGAAACAAACGCTTTGGGCTTACATTGTATGGTAGAAAAATTCACGATGCCATGATTAGACATTGTTTTTCAGGACAACTGCCAATCCACTCTAGCGGTTATGAGGAAGAAATACTTAGAAGTCTTCTTCATTGCGCGAAGACTCGTGGCGGGTTATTCGAGGGTGCTCCTACGAAGAGTTTGTCCAGGACTTTGAAGCGTCTACAGGAGCGTGAGCTGATATTGAATAATTCTCCTTCTAATCGCGTTTTCTACTTCCGTACGAAGAGAGCGTTGTTTTTAGAACGGCTTTCGTTGACACAGAAGAGAATTTGTGACGCAATTCCGCAAGCTGGCATTCCTGCCCGCTACCTGTCTCAAACTGTTGGTATTAATTTACGTAGAACATACAAGTATTTGCGGAGTTTGAGGGGGAAGAAATTGGTGTTCAGGCGGTATGTGCCGATTAGATATGAGTTAACAAGGAAGGGAAGGGCAATAGCCGAGTTTTTGGAAGAGATAGCTTTTATCACTTAGATGTCTTACATGCGTAGATTTTCATCGCAAAAGTTCCCTTCTGCCTGATTTAAAGCTTACATTAAAGAATCTAGATTAAGCGTCAAACAGGCTTTTCAAAAGATTCCATTACATCTTCAAGATTCACAGGACCATTGCGCAAAACCTCCAGTCTTTCACAAGTCAAATCCAAAATAGTCGAAGGAACCCCGAGTTTAACCATCCCGCCATCAAGAATCACATCCACCTTCCCATTCAATTGTTCATAAGCCTCAGCAGCATTAGATGGAGGCTGCACCCCGGTTTTGTTAGCACTAGTGCCTATGAGAAGCCCACCTGACAATCCTATAAGCTTGAGTGCAACTTTGTGATTCGGTATCCTAACACCAATGGTCGTTAAACTAAATGTAATAATGTCGGAAGAACGTTTTTTAGGCAATATTAGAGTTAAAGGTCCAGGCCAGAATTTTTCTCCAATTCGTCTGGCTTTTTCAGAAAGTTCCGCTACTCTCTCAATGTCGTTTAAGCTATATGCAAGAATGGGCAAGGGCTTGTCTCGTGTGCCTTTTACGCGGATAAGCTTCTCAACGGCGCTAATATTGAAAGGGTCACAGCCTAGACCGTAAACGGTGTCTGTTGGATAAACAATTAATCCGCCTTTCTTGACGATTTCTGCGGCAGCTCTAACATTCTCGAGCGTTGCCTTTAATATGCGCGTTTTTTGAACCTCCTTTCTCATGTCAACTTTAGTTTCTATAAATACAAATCAGGCAATAATTTGAGGAGGTCAGTAAGCTGGGCGCGTCACTGCTAGAGAGGCTCCACGCCGTCGCCTCACATCATCCCATAGTAAAAAACACTGCCCAACTATTAGCTGTTTCCATCAACAGAGATTTTAAATCCTTTAAAAAACATTGTAGCTAATCTCAAAGCAATAGGGATTGTACTGTGATGAATATGCAGAGGCCGACAATAATAGTTCATGGTGGCGCCGGAGAATGGCGTCCAGAAAGACGAGGAGCAGGCATCACAGGGGTTAAAGAGGCAGCAAAGTCTGGGTTTGACTTTTTAAAACAAAACGGAAACGCTCTTGATGCCGTGGAGTCCGCAGTTATGTCAATGGAAGACAATGAAGTCTTTAACGCAGGGTTAGGGTCATCGTTATCCCTCGATAAACGTATCGAAATGGAAGCTTCCATAATGGATGGCAAAACACTATCGGCAGGAGCGGTAGGACTAGTAAGCGATGTCAAACATCCCGTACATTTAGCTCGTATTGTCATGGAAAACACCGATCACATTTTCATAGTGGGACAAAGCGCAGAGAAATTGGCTGAAATTTTCAGCTTGGAACGGAGAAACCCAAACACTAACCTTAGGGAAAAATACTGGCGCGAATTAAAGAACAAAATGACACAAGACGAGCTTAGCTATTTACCCAAGCTGTCCGAGTTATTGAAATCGCATCCCAACCTTTTTAACCTTGATACTGTCGGCGCAGTTGCAGTCGACGAAGAAGGCAACGTGGCAGCGGCAACATCTACAGGTGGGATTTCTCTAAAAGTTCCAGGACGAATAGGAGATTCACCTTTGATAGGCTGCGGCAACTATGCCGATAACGAGGCAGGCGCATGTTCAGCCACGGGAATAGGAGAAATTGCCATTCGACTCGTTCTAGCGAAAAGCACGTGCGATTTAATACGCGTAGGACAAACGCCGCAGAAAGCAACCGAAATCTCAATTCAAGAAGTAAACCGTAGAATGCAAAACGTTTCCAACCAAATGGGTTTGATAGCTGTTGACTCTGAAGGCAGAATTGGCGCAGCACACAATTCACATCACCTGGTCTGGGCTTATATGACGCCTCAAATTCGAAGTCCAAAAACCTTCTTAAGGGCGGAAATTTTGAAGCCCCCTGTCTAGATTGCTACTCCTTTCGCTCTTTTTTGCCACCTCTCACATAGAAACGCTTGAAAAGCTGATTTTTTGTGTATGAACGTTGAGGAAGCTGTCAGAAATTTCCAACGGCGAGGTGAAAACGATGGAGGAAGACGAGGAATAGTAGCTGCTTAGCCTTAACATGTTCTTTCTAACTTTTTTCTTTAATCCTTTATAACTGTCAATTTGACGTAGTGAGGCTCAACTTTTATGTAGCCACCAGAAAGCTTTACTTTTCAAAAGCATTTATTCATCCTCAACAAATCTATTCATTAGGTTGACAGTAATGTCCATAGCGGGCAAAAAAACTCGACCATACTCTATTGGAATTGTCGGTAAACCTAATGTAGGCAAATCAACATTTTTTTCTGCCGCCACATTGGCACCTGCAGAGATAGCTAATTACCCGTTTACCACCATAAAGCCGAACCGGGGGATTGGATACATTCGCACACCCTGTGTTCACGAAGAATTCAACGTAAAAGATAACCCCGTCAATTCGCTATGTTTGGACGGTGTGCGGCTCATCCCTGTGGAGTTGATTGACTGCGCTGGATTAGTGCCCGGAGCATGGCAAGGACGTGGACTAGGAAACCAGTTTCTAGACGAGATTCGAAAGGCTGATGCGCTAATCCACATTGTTGATGCAGCTGGAGCTACCGACATTGAGGGCAAGCAGTGCAAGCCAGGCACACATGATCCCTTGGAGGATGTACGTTTCCTTGAGGTTGAGATTACAATGTGGATAGCTAATATCCTGAAACGTGATTGGGCAAAGATGGCAAGGACCATTGAATCTAAGGGGGCAGGAGTTGATTTGCTCAGTCAGCTTGAAGAGAGATTAAGCGGCTTATCCATTAAGCGTGGACACATTTTCGAGGCAATAAGGCAAAGTAGGTTAAATGCTGACAAACCAGCTTCATGGAGCGAAGAAGAACTTCTCAAGTTTATAGATACCTTAAGAAGAGTTGCAAAGCCTATGCTAGTTGCAGCAAATAAAATTGACTTGCCCGCAGCTGAAGAAAACGTAGAGCGATTGAAACAACAAGATTATTTTGTGGTTCCATGCAGTGCGGAGGCTGAACTGGCATTACGTAGGGCTACAGAAAAGGAGTGGATAGATTACAAACCAGGCGACTGTAACTACAACATTCTTAAACCAGCCGCCCTAAGCGAAACACAGCAGAAAGCCCTTCAAATAATTAAGGAAAGAATCTTAGCCCCCTTCGGCACCACGGGAGTACAAGAAGCCATAAACGCAGCATACTTCAAACTACTGAACTGCATAGTTGTTTATCCAGTAGAGGACATAGAGAAACTCAGCAATCATAACGGCGAGGTTTTGCCTGATGCTTACATTGTTCCTTACGGAACAACCGCTCGGCAGCTTGCCTACCTTATCCATACGGAACTTGGCGACAATTTCATCTATGCCGTAGAAGTACGCGAGAAAAAACGCATAGGTGAAGGCCATGTATTGAAAGACAGGGACGTAATCACTATTGTAAGTGCCAAAAAAAGAGCCTAAAATGGTTCGCTTAATTAATGGGAAAACTTGTGTGGAGGTCTTGAGAGGGCAATAATCTCATCTGACAATTATTTGAGCTTCAGGATTAAGTCTTGTTCGGCTTTCTTTTTATTTGTAGAAGTTTTTTTACGTCGTTAGCATCACTTGTTGTTAATATTCTAAGCCATAACCAGCGTCCATCATGCAATTGTTCAGTGTCCTCTAGAAAATTGCGGATTTTAGAACTCAGTTCATCTCGCATTGAAAGAGCTTTTTCAGATTCTTTCTTGCCAAGAACTACCAGAACTGTGAATCCACCTTTCTCAGGGAAAAGTGAGCATAAAGTTTTGCCGCTTTTGCGGTAACGGATTGTCCATCCGTACTTTGCTCCATAAAATACCGTTTCAGGTACAAGACCATAATAGTCTTCAATAAACTGTCTTACATCTAGCCAAGCTTTCTTTGCCGGTTCTCCAATGAAACTCATAATTTTTTGTTTGGTAGGCTTATTTATCTTATCTGTCATCCGATGAAAATCTTGCCCCATATCGGTCAACAGTACTCCTCTCTCTCGTTTCAACATTTTAATGTCCTTTGCCTCAGTATTTATCCTTTATGAAGGATCATTTGATTGAATTTAGAATGATCTATAGCCCTTAAATGATTTGCAATATGGAGATTTTATGATTCTAATTGGTTCTTTTAGCTCAGCTACAGCTTTTTCAACCTACATGCCAAATAAACAGGGCAAAGGTGAAACAAGAAAAGTTTTTAGTGCTAGTTATATTAACCAAGTATTCGATTCAGCACATCTCGGCAATTGTTTCTTTGACTATTTTAGCTGGAGCGTCTGTCTTGATGCCGTGGGTTTTAAAGTGTGTAAAGCTCACTTGATACCTTGCCTTTTCCAGCTCTGCAATTACCTTCTTTATTGACGGCACAGGCAAGCCGAGTTTATCACAAATCTTGTCCACCATATAATACGTAATAGGGGCATTTGCCTCTTCCTTCGTCAGAATTAAAAGCTTACGAATATTCTTTTTGCGCTTGAAACTCTTAGTTTTTGCTTCCCTCTCCATAGAAGCAATGAAATCTTCGCTGACGATTTTACCTATCCAAAGAGGCCCCGCAACACTCATCCTGCTGCCGCACTCTGAGCATGCTTCTTTCTTGCAATGGAACATTCCGGCTGATATTTCTCTGTGAAAGCAGGCAAAGCAGTGGTAGATATATCCCATGTTCTTTAGACTAGCATCTGCCTTTTTAGCTCCATAATCCACTATGGCATAAAGCCTGATGTAATGCTCCGAACTGTGGCTGAACATCACTTTGACACCAACGTCATATTTAGCTGCGGTTCTTGCCAAAGCTCCAGCCAACAAACGCACAGCCAACTCGTGGCAATACTCAGTTCGCAACGGTTTTCCACCGTACTTTCGCACGCATGCTTTAGGATGTACGCCACACAGAGGAGCCAAATCAGTAGCAGTCAATGCCAACAGCCCACCACTTCGTAGAGCCCTCAAAGCGGAATCTGCATAAGGCATTGGCGACCCAAAAGGGTCAATGTCAACATAATCAAACCTTTTTTTAGGGGCTGCAAAACGACTTAACAAAAAATTTGCGTCTTCGTTCTCCACAGTAAACTTGTCTACCAATTCATTCTTTTCTACGTTAAACTTCGTTAAACGATAAGCTTCGCTATTAATATCGTTAACCACCACTTTCTTCACACTTCCAACCTCTCTTGCCAAGCGTATCCCCCGAATTCCGCAACCAGCTAATGGTTCACAAATCGCTAATTCCCGCCCAACAAGTCGTTGAAAAGCCTGCAATGCCAAAACTGCCAGATCACGATTCAACTCCATTACGGGATTGTAGAACACGGGCGCCTTCGACGGCGCGTAATCGGAAGGTTTCTTCACAAAAGCCTTAAGTCTCGGCACGGCAACCTGAACCAAGCCTTCAGTAATAACTTCCATTGGAAAATGAAAGCTCAACCTCTTCACTCAACCGCAAGAAACGTTGGCCTCCAACACTTAAAAACAATTCACGAAACATATGGTGGTGACAGAATGAAACGTCTAACATTCATAACTGGCTCTCCAAGAACAGGGAAAACAACCGTGTTGCTTAAAGCAGCAGAGCAGCTGAGCGTAAGAGGCTACAAACTAGGTGGTATGATTAGTGGAGAAATTCGTGAAAGGGGTGTCCGAGTAGGCTTCGAAGTCCGCGACTATGCATCGAATAAGAGAGGATGGCTTGCACATGTTCGTCAACCTGTAGGCCCTCGAATAGGCAAATATCGAGTCAACCTTGACGACCTCAACTTAATAGGCGTGACAGCCATTCTGAACGCCTTAAAGGACGCAGATATAGTGCTGATTGACGAAATCGGTCCCATGGAGTTATTCTCTGAAATCTTTAGAGACGCTGTGCAAAAGGCGGTTAATAGCTCTAAACCAGTACTTGGCACGATTCACTACCGCGCTCAACACAACCTTATCAAACAAATCAAATCTAGGAAGGATGCAGACGTAATTGAAGTTACTCAAGAAACTAGAGCTAAACTTCTCATTTCGATTGTAAACAAGATTATTAAGTTTATGCAACAAGGATTGTATGAAGGCTGACTGCATGCGAATATTGGGCGTAGATGAGGCAGGCCGCGGCTGTGTTATTGGTCCTTTAGTTATTGCAGGGGTGCTAATAGATGAAACGCGTCAGCTTGAACTTCTGAAACTTGGAGTGAAGGACAGCAAACTTCTGTCACGTCGCCGACGAGAACTATTAACCAAAGAAATTAAACAAATCGCAATCGACACACACATGGTCAAACTCTTCCCTGCGGAAATAGACAAGGCAGTCAACAGTCGAAGAAAGCTACATAAGCTTAACCGTTTGGAAGCACGAACGATGGCACACGTAATCGAAGCACTCAGACCCGACATTGCAATCGTCGATGCTTCTGACGTCTTAGCAAACCGCTACAAACATCACATCAAGGAATGTCTTTCCTTTCCAGTGCAAGTGATATCAGAACATAAAGCGGACAGAAACTATCCAGTTGTTTCTGCTGCCTCTATAATTGCCAAAGTTGAAAGAGACTGTGACATAGACAAATTGAAAGCTCAACATGGCGACTTTGGAAGCGGCTATATGGCGGATTCAAAAACCACAGCTTTCCTTGAAACCCTTGCAAGAAGAAGCAGCGTATACCCAGATTTTGTGCGCCGATCTTGGAAACCCGCAAAGGCAGCTAAGGCAAACGCGAAAATGAAGCAAATCAAACTGTACGAAGACATAGCTAAAGCTTAGCCATAAAATCTTCAGAAGACGCAATCTTTTCCAAATCTTCGCGATGGATAAGAGGAACATTGTCAATGGAAATCTTCTTGCTGTCCGTAATAAATACGGGTTGAGCCTCAATAATCTTGCTAATGCTCATGATCTCCTCAGTTCTAACTTCGAAATTCTGCTCTTTTTCGTATGCAACAGTTCCTAAAAGGCAAATCCTGCTTTCCGGAGGCTTTGCAACAAAATCGAAAGGAGCATGCTTTAATTGGAAAACTGAAAAGTTGAACTGAAGCAGTTTCCTAATGACAAATTGGAGAAAGCGGCTTTCACTAATTATGCGTTTTGCAGCAGCAAGAATCCCTTCAGGTTTTTCTGAATATTGAAAAATGTCAATAGGCTTTATAACAGGCATGCCCAAGACCCACTCGAGCTTGTAAGCTGTTGAAACGGAAGCCTTCGCCATTCCCAGTTCATAACCATAAAGTGTTCTTCGCGAAACACCCATGATCTCCGCCATCTTGCCTATCGATAGGTCCTTCTTTAACCGCTTCTTTCTAATCGCTTTTCCATCTAATCTTACGTAATATCCTCCTGGACCCGCTTCGATCAGCGGCCCCATTTCTTTGAGAAGGCCATTTTCAAGGGTCTTAAGAGTAACGGCACCTACGTTATATCTTGAATAAATCGTATCATTTTCTAGCGGTTTCCTCCGTGTTTTTTCGCAAACGAATAGTGATGCTCCAGAAAAAAGCCTTGCCATAGTTGTGAGCCCATCAGCGTCTTTTTTATAGACATTCCCAATGTTAGGATGAACCTTAACGAAGGCAAGTTGTTTTCCTTTTCGCGCCACAAAGTCAAAACAGCTCGGTCGTATGCAACATCTCTGTGATCGGTGAAAGCCTGCTTCTTCAAAAAGGGATTCAGCGCTGTCCAGAATTTCCTTTCTGTCCATCTCCTTCCCCTCAGTTGTAAACCAATATGTAAAAGTTGCATATAAACATGTTTGTAAATTAAAATGTTAGAATAAGATACGGATGCGCTTTAAAGTTTAAATTTTTGATACAATCATTGCGTGTGCTTTGTCGTATGGTTCAAGTTGTATAACTTCCTTTACAGCGAACCCGCGGCTCTTCAATATATTTACTTCTTGCCTGTACACGTCTACTGGTTTTTTAGTTATGTCGATACTTTGAGACTTAACCGCCAGCAGGGCCCACCCATCCTCCTTCAAGAAAAGCTTTGCGTTGTCCGCTAAAACTTTTGCTTGTTCGGGCTGCGCTACGTCACAGTAGATGTCATCCACTTTCTCAACAAACATCGCATATTTTCTAGGCATTCTTGCGTCTTCCAATATCGGCGTCATGTTAAAACGAAAAGCGCATACGTTGTTTACTAGTTCGCGCATGACACGAGCGGCAAATTCCACACAGTAAACGTGTCCGCTTTCTCCCACCAAGTCGGAAACGTGGCTTGCTGTCGTTCCCGAGGCTGCCCCGAGATACAAAACCCTATGGCCAGGTCGTATAGGCACCATAATTAACCCTTTCAAAATGGCTGCTGCAAGCTTGCTGCGGAAAGGATCCCAGACCCTATACTCGATACCCTTAAGAGAAATTAAACGTTCGCCATAAACGTTCTTTCTTGGAACCAAATTCTCAGTAGCCAATCTTCGTGAACCGTCTTCTAACCTGACACGGTAAATTCCAGCAAAGTTCGGATGAGGCTTAACGTCCACGACCACGTTTCTTTCTCCTTTTATGACGAGGCTGAAACTTTTTTTCTTGCTTATATTCTCTCTGTAATGGAGCTTTCGGGTATTTCTCTTTAATCTCGGCAACTCGCTTTTCCAAGTCTGCTTTCAAAGAATCACCTATGTATCTACCGCTGAAGGCATCGGTTCTAGCTGCTATAGCTAATTTTCCCGACAATGCTCTCGACATCTTCCCTCTTAGCCATTTTTTAGCGTCATGAATTAAGGCGTCTTGGAATATTACCCCGTGTTTTGGCGGTCTCGTTCCTGTCTTCAAGGCTCTAAAAAGAGCTTTTTCAGCACCTAAAACTTGGATGGTACTTGAAGGCATTTTCGCAAGGTTAGTCAACCCTCCTGCTAACGCTATCAAACGAGCTGCCAGTAGAGAGCCTACTAAAGCCTGGATGTTGGGCGCAACCTCTCCTACAGTTGAATCTGCATAATTTTGCAGGGCATGTCTTAAATTGTAGAGTTCCAGTGTTTGCTTGCAAAGAGCTTGGATTTGTTCGATATCTGTCTCTGTTAGTTCCGCACCCATCGAGTTTTCCGCAGTTCCTACAATTTGCGCAACTTTGTTTGCAGGCAAACCTTCCCTTTCCAAGCTTTCTGTAGTAAAATCTAATCTCTTACCCAGGTTCAGAACAAGTCTTGCATAGGTTTCATGTTTTTCTATCATGCGATCGAGCTCTGGAAAATGCAATCCGTACCATTCACGTATCCGACCCATGAATAGATTAGCAGTTTTATCTAAATCGTCAATGCTCAGTATGGCTTGAGCAACCATTAAGTCTCTTTTCTCCCCTGCCTTCCTCACTCTTAATCGGGTGAGCTCAACCGAAACTTCACGAATCAACTCTCGCAATTTTTGCGGCTGCTTAACAAACCCAACTTTTAGGGCAAATTCCTCCATGTTTTTGCGTAAAATTTCGCCTTGCTGAGAGGGCTGGGCAATGCTTGTTTCTACTTTCAGTTTTTTCTTCACAGTTTCCGCAATTGCACCATTCTCAAGAACAAAAGTAGTGTAACCCTTTTTCTTCAATTTTTTAGCCAAGGAAATTGTTTCATCTATCGTTTTTCCAGAGTCGACCGAGTCCAGTTTTTCAGCTATAATTTTGGGATCTTTTTTAAACAAAAGTTTATCAACTATTTCGTCTTCTTCGCCGAAGCCAAAAACGCCTATTAGGGAGACTATTATAGTTGCTTTCACGTTTTTTCTCCTCAACATGATTTATTCAATCTAACCTTTTCCTAACCTTTATCTCTGCTAATGAATAACCTTTACTGAAATGGAGCATTCCACATGACTAATCCTTTAACAGTAGAAATCGCAGGTTTGAAACTTGCTAATCCAACAATGCTTGCGGCTGGAATATTAGGCATGTCTAGTTTAACATTGAAACGCGTAGCTGAGGCGGGAGCTGGCGCAGTTGTCACGAAGTCTTTAGGCTTAAAATCTCGTAGCGGTTACACAAATCCCACAGTGGTTCAAGTTGAAGGTGGACTGATTAATGCTATGGGTCTTCCTAACCCCGGTATTGAACATTTCGCTCAAGAACTGCAACAGACAAAAAAAATCAAGGTTCCGATAATTGTGAGCATATACGCCTTTTCGCCGCAGGATTTTGCACTAATAGCGGAAAAAGCTTTGAAAATGGCTGTGGACGCGTTGGAGCTAAATGTTTCATGTCCCCATGCTGCGGGGACTGGAGCTGAAATTGGGCAAGACCCGAAACTGGTTGAGGAAGTTGTGAAAGAGGTTAAGAGAGACGTTGACAAACCAGTATTTGTCAAGTTGACACCTAACATTGCTAACATTGCAAAAATAGCCAAAGCAGCAGAGAAGGGGGGAGCTGACGCCATAACTGCCATAAACACTGTAAAAGCTATGGTCATAGATGTGGAAACAGCTAAACCAATCCTCGGAAACAAGATCGGGGGCTTGTCTGGCCCTGCAATAAAACCCATAGCAGTGAGATGTGTATACGAAATTTATGATGAAGTAAAAATCCCGATTATTGGATGCGGCGGGATAGCCACGTGGCAAGATGCCATAGAATTCATGGAGGCAGGCGCCTCTGCAGTTCAAATAGGGACCGCAATAGCCACGAAAGGATTAAACGTGTTCAAGCAGGTTACTAATGGAATCGAAGCCTTTTTGGAAAAGAAAGGATTTGGTAGCGTGAAAGAAATTGTCGGTTTATCGCATCAAAACTAATTCGTTAAGAACAGTGAAAATCGAGAAAGTCGTTCAAGAAAGCTCAATGGTCAGAACTTTCTTCTTCAACGACAAACTCTGCGCCAAAGGCAAGCCAGGTCAGTTTATTATGGTTTGGCTTCCAGGCTTTGACGAACTTCCCATGAGCATTTCCTCAACTCACCCAAATGGATTAGCATCAGTAACAGTGGCAAATGTTGGAGAAGCTACAGAGCTTTTGCACGAAAAAGAAAAAGGCGATATTGTTGGCGTCCGAGGACCCTTCGGCAACAGTTTCAAACCAGTTAAGGGTAATGTGCTTCTCGTGGGAGGTGGGACTGGGATTGCCCCTTTAGCTTTTCTGGCAGAGGAATTGTCTGATTTGAAGGTTAAGATGTCTTTTCTGTTGGGGGCAAGAACTAAGGAAGAACTGCTTTTCATGTCTAAGATTGAGAGCACATTTTCCAGAACTGGAAACAGAATAATCGTATCTACCGATGATGGGAGTTATGGGCGTAAAGGAGTTGTAACCGAACTTGTAGAAGAGACCTTGGCGAAGGACGAGTTTGACACAATTTATGCTTGTGGCAAGGAACCTATGCTTTTTAAGATTTTCATTTTAGCTGAAAAACATGAAACGTTACTACAGGCAAGTTTGGAGAGGCTTATGCGTTGTGCCATAGGCTTGTGTGGCAGCTGCACCATTGGCAAATATCGCGTATGTGTTGACGGGCCCGTCTTTACATGTAAGCAGCTTCAGGAAGTTAGAGACGAGTTTGGACATTTCAAAAGAGACATCAATGGCAGAAAAATACCTGTTTAGAACTCAAAGAAAAAGCTGATTGATGAACATCTTTTCTGAAAGAGTGGTTCAAAAAAGTTATATGCTGGAATGGTGTTTTCTGTGGTTGGCGGGATGTGTTGATGAAAGGTGACCGTCAAATTCAAAGTAGATTCTAAACACTGGCTTACCCTAGGCTACCCCCCGCTTGAACTAGAACAAAAAGTTCGAGAATTTTGGGAAAAAAACCACACGGCTGAGAAACTAGAACAACTCAGATTGAAAAATAACAAAGGCATCTTAGGCTACGTTGAAGGCCCTCCGACACTAAACGGATACCCCCACATAGGTCACGTTCGTGGACGAGTCATAAAGGACCTGCGTTACCGATGGAAGTCAATGCAAGGCTTTTACATTCCCTTCTGGACGGGCTGGGATTGCCAAGGGTTACCAGTTGAACTAGAAGTAGAACGCCAATTAGGCGTAAGAAACAAGAAAGATTTGCTTGAGCGAGTCGGAGAAGAACGATTCATAGATGAATGCAAGAAAGCTATAACAAAGTATTACGATGCTTGGCACAGCGCTGACATCAAAGCAGGAGTGTTCATAAACGACAAAAAAGCCTACTGGACATACCTGGACGAGTATATAGAACGCGAATGGAAATACCTCAAACGCGCTTGGGACCAAGGGTTACTGGGCGAAGGCCACTACGTGGTAGCCTACTGCCCCCACTGCCAAACCTCGCTAAGCAACGCCGAAGTAGGTATGGGCTACGAAGAAGTTGAAGACCCCTCGCTTTACTTCAAATTCAAAATCGCAAAAACGAAAAACGAATATTTCCTCGTCTGGACCACGATGCCCTTCACACTAGTCACTGACTTGATGTTAGCGGTGCATCCAGACGCGAAGTACGCTAAAGTCAAAGTGAAAGACGAAACTTGGATAATGGTAAAACAACGAGTAGAACCAACGATGCAAGAGCTCGAAATCCAAGACTACACGGTCATCGATACTCTTTTTGGTAAAGAGCTGGAAGGGCTGAAATATGAGTATCCATTCCTAGGCAATGTTCCAAAGCAGCAAGAACTTGATAGACATCCTCTTGTGCACACGGTTGTTTGCGAAGACTTTGTCGATGTGACAGCCGCTACAGGTGTTGTTCATCTGGCTCCTGGAAACGGTGAGGAGGACTTTGATGCTGCCCAGAAACGCGGAGTTCCCGTATACGCTCCTTTTGACGAAGAAGTTAACTTTACTAAAGAAGCAGGTATGTTTGCAGGCTTGTTTGCAAGAGACGCCGATGACGTGGTTGTCGAGGAGCTACAGAAAAAAAACTTGCTAGTATCAGTGAAACGAATACGCCACGAATATCCAACTTGCTGGCGTTCTCATCACAAACTAGTATGGTTTGCCAGAAGGGAGTACTATCTTTGGACCAACAAAATAAATGACAGAATAGTCAAGGCTGCAGAGAAAGTCGAATACTACTACGATCCCCCGAGAAACCGTTTCTTGGCGTTTCTCCGTGAAGCCAAACCTTGGTGCTTCTCAAGAGAAAGGGTCTGGGGAACACCACTCCCAATCTGGAAATGCACGGAATGCGGGCACAAAGTTCTGGTGTCAAGCAAAAAGGAGCTGTTTGAGAAAGCTTCAGAGCCTCCTAAAGGACACTTTGAACTCCACAAGCCATGGATAGATCGCATCGTATTCAAATGTGAAAAGTGCAGAGGAAAGATGCATCGCGAACCTTTCGTGTTGGACACTTGGCACAATAGCGGCGCTGCACCTTACGCAAGATTTACTGATGAAGAATTTAAACGATATGTGCCTGTTGACTTCCTTGTGGAAGCTATAGACCAAACTCGTGGATGGGCAAACACGTTACTGCTCGAGCACGTCATAATGACTGAAAAGGCAGAATCACCCTACAAAGCATATCTATTTTACGGCCACGCCTTAGACGAGAAAGGACACAAAATGAGCAAAAGCCTCGGTAACGTTATCGACGCCAACGAATTGCTTGACAAATATTCCGCTGACCTCTTCCGGTTTTACATACTTCGAAAATGCTCTCCAATCGACTCGATGAATTTCGACGTTAAAGAACTCGGTAAGCGCCCTTACCAAGTTCTCAGTACTCTTTATCACCTTTATCGCTTCTTCATGCAAAATGCTGAATACGATCGTTTCGACCCGCAAAGGCATGCGTTGGAATGGGCAAAGACAAATGAGACCTTAAAGCCGCCAGACCGCTGGTTGCTATCAAAACTTCAAACCACTGTGAAAAGCGTTACTGAAAAGTTTGAAAGATGCGAATTCAACTTTGCTCTCTCAGACTTGGAAGAGTTTGTTGTCAATTTTCTAAGCCGTCAATACGTTCCCATGGTAAGACATGAACTTTGGAGTGACGATCAAGAAACTCGAAACCGCAGACTCACAGTATATGCTACCCTGTGGGAAACGCTGAGAATCTTGAATTTGCTCTTCAACCCAATCACACCGTTTCTATGCGAAACAATGTACCAACAAGTTCACAAAGCACTAGACAAAACTCTGCTGGAATCAGTGAACTTTGAAAAGTGGCCAACTCCCGACAAAAAATTAGCAGACCTAGAGCTGGAACAGGATTTCGACACGCTTCTCAAATATGTTTCTTTAACGTACTCTGCACGACAAACATTTAAATTAAAGAGACGATGGCCACTAAAGAAAGCGGTGTTAGCTGGACCGAAAAGTGCCCAGAATGCTGTAAAAAAGCTTGAAAACTTGTTTCTCGAACTTGCAAACGTAAAAACTGTCGAGTATGTCGACACACTGGAAGAAATGAACTACGAATTGCGCGACAAGGGGAACGTAGCCTCAGAAAACAACCTACATGCTTTGATAGATACTCAACGAGACCAGGCGCTTCTTGGAGAAGGTTTGATGCGTGACCTTGCCCGGCGCGTTCAAGCATTGCGTAAAGAACTGGGCTTCACACCTACAAAAGTTCTAGAAGCGGTTTATTTAGCTGAATTGGATGCCGAAAACGCAAAACTGTTGAAGCCCCATCTGAAAACCATGGCGGAGTTGGTCCGCACAAAAAAGGTGCACTTACAGAAAGTTCAAAGCGAGCTTGAAGCAGAATGGCATGAATACAATTTAGACAAAAAGAAAGTGTTTATAGCCATACCATAAGAAACGCCTTTACTTGGATCCTACACTAATCTTTAAGAAAACAAAACCCCTGTATCTTTAACGAGAGGGTTTTATGCTATTCATAACACTTCTATCTCCAAAAAGGAAAGATGTGGACGTGGTAAGTCATCTATGCCCGTGTAATAAACTTCCTTCCTTTTTCCACTAGAAAATAAACAAGCAGAGAGCAAATATTACAATCAATAGGACAGCAGTTAATTTCCTTGAAAGGGACAGCTTTGAAACATCATCTAAAGGTCCCGGATGCCTGTACATGGAAAGAAAGAGAACAAAAATCAACATTAGAAAATTTCGTGTGACCAGAAGCACCAAAATTGAAGCAAAAGTGAAAATGGTGCGGACAGAATCGTTGTTAGCTATGCTTCTTAAGGTGTGACCTCCATCAAGCATTCCAGTAGGCAGCAAATTAAGCAAAGTGACGAACATTCCTATCCAACCTGCAAAAGCGACAGGGTGCAATAGAATATAATAATAGTTCATGCCAGGAATCGGCTCGATTTTCACTAAAGCTTCCATGAGAAGCATAAATAGCGGCGGTATGGGAAGCCCCCCACCTGGCAAAGGATCGACGCTGGCTCCTATAGGTGACATGGCAATGCCGATGGCGGCCACAAAAATTGTCACGATGAATCCGGCAATTGGTCCACTAGCGCCTATGTCAAACAATGAATCTCTATTTGGCGCTGTCTCTTTCTGCACAATAACCGCGCCAAAGGTCCCAATTCCTAAGAATAGCCCAGGCACTGGAGGGGGTCCTGGAATAAAATATGGCATTGTTGCCTCCATTTTATGATAGTTAGCAGCGAATTTGTGGCCCATCTCGTGAGCACCTAATATTCCCAACAGTGCTAACGCAAAACTAGCGGCACCTATCAAGGGATTCAATCCATGTTCGACAAGGTCGAGAGAAAGAATGTATCCGGTAATGGAGACGGTGACAATAGTTAGTAAAAAGAGTATTACATTTATTATTGGTCGGCTCGGCTTCGTCTTCCGTTTCGGCGAGACTTTCAACACGTTTCTTCCATTTTTCTCTCTTAGTACAGGTGTATATCTCACGTTGGCCAAGGTTCTAACAAGCCTTATGAAAGCTTGTTTTGAGTTTGGTTGTAAATTCACGTAAAATGTTGGGATGCCATGCTCGATTAGAGCCTCTTCTACATCAAATTCTGCAGTAACCAAAGGTTGAATTTGGTCAAACTGAGAAGTGTCAAGGGATTCTGTTGGTGGTTCAGGAGGGGGAGTAGGTGGTTCGCTCATAGATGTCGACTACTCAATGCAGTTTTGGAGTATTAGAAGGTTATGGGATTTAAGTATTGGTTTTCTATTAGCGGTATTCGAGTTCAGAATCTGACCTGCTGAATGTCTAACGGCGCTCTTTCAATATTATTTTGCGTGTCTCCAATATTTCCACAGATTAAGATTCTCTAAAATTCAACAACTCCAGCTTTCTTGACCCTTTCACATCATAGAATCACTAGATATTTCTTAGAAAACTTCTAGAGATATCTCTCAATTCTCTCTAGTTTTTCGTCAATAGACTCATGGACAAACCGAGCGGTGATAACCATCTTTCTAATTATCCCATCTTTCCTCACTTGCAAAGGCTCGGAGTCGTTCAGATTAATCATTTATGAATTGTTGAAAGTCTGAATCTGATTTTGACTATGCCATCTTTTTTGCATGAAAGCTAAATTATTAAGGTTGAACTGTGTTTCCAGTTGTTGGAAGGCCTATGAATTTAAAGATGTTGACTGTGGGTTCGTTGTTCACAAATTGTTATGTTATTTGGTGTGACAAGACTAGAGAGGCGATAGTGATAGACCCAGGGTTTGATCGTCAAAGCGAGGCTGGAAAGGTTTTCCATATTTTGAAAGAGAACGAGTTGAAGGTTAAGTTTATTGTTAATACGCACGGGCATCCTGATCATACATGTGGTAACGGTGTTGTCAAAAGTGCAACCGACGCATCCATTTTAATTCACAAGTTAGATGCGAGTATGTTGGGCAAGACAGGGAAAGATTTGGATTCATTGTTTGACTTTCACGTTTTATCACCTATTGCTGACGATTTCTTAGAGGACGGTGATGTGGTTAGATTTGGGAGGACTGTTTTGCGGGTTTTGCATACACCCGGACATAGTCCGGGAAGCATTTCGCTTGTCGGAGAGGATTGTGTTTTTACTGGTGATACGTTGTTTGCGGGTTCTATTGGTCGTGTGGATTTGTCTGGAGGTTCAGGCGAGGAGATTATACGGTCATTACGAGAGAAGCTGGCGGTTTTGCCGGAGAGACTCGTTGTCTATCCTGGTCATGGACCAACATCTACTATTGAGAGAGAGAAGCGTAACAACCCTTTTTTGCAGAGGAATTTTGATGTTTCCCTTCTAGGGTAAGTGGTCCACGGCGTTTAAACTGGACTCTCTACTGTGTGTTGCAAATATGAATGCGGGGATGCGCAAATGACTCCTATATTTCTCTGACTCTTGCTTGGTTTCAAATAGGAGCCTAATAGACAAAGCATGTTTGGCCTTCTGAAGGCCTATGATATTTTCTCCATGCTGCTCTGCCAAAAAATCTGCATTATGTGAAATCTTCGATTCAATAGAAAATGGTTCCCGCCCGCGATATAGGTTCCAACTGTTTAGAGTATACGTTTTTCCTTCAGCTCAAAGTTTCTTTTATTGGAGTTAAATTCTTATGTCTATGCAACCGTTAGGTAGCTTTGAAGTGCTAAACAATGAGTAAGATTTCCGCATTTGCAGGTTTCTACAAGTTACCAGTAAAAGAGAGGCTTCGAATCGTTAAAGAATTCGCCAACCTAACAGATGATGAAACAAGTTTGCTCACGAACACAGGTTCTCTATCCCTCGAACTTGCTGACCGCATGATAGAAAACGTCGTCGGTGCTTTCCCAGTTCCTCTAGGCATAGCTGTCAACTTCCTCATCAACAAGCGAGACTATCTAATCCCCATGGCTATCGAAGAACCCTCCGTCGTAGCAGCGGCAAGCTACGCCGCAAAGATGGCGCGCGAAGGCGGAGGCTTCTATACCACTAGCACATCACCCATTATGATAGGTCAAATTCAAGCAGTGGATATAAAAGATCCATATCGTGCTCGAATGGCAGTCTACGGCTACAAAGAAGACATTCTCAAGAAAGCTAACGAACAAGATCCAGTCCTCGTTTCTCTAGGCGGCGGTGCTAAGGATTTAGATGCAAAAATCATCCACACTCCATCCGGCCCGATGCTCATAACCGAACTTTATGTTGACTGTCGAGATGCTATGGGCGCCAACGCAGTTAACACCATGGCAGAGGCCGTAGCTCCCATGATAGAAAGGATAACGGGCGGACGTGTCTACCTCCGCATCATCAGTAACCTTGCCACAAAGCGTTTAGCTAGAGCATACGTGACTATTCCTAAAGAAGCGGTGGGTGGAGAAGAAGTTGTGCAAGGCATAGTACAAGCATACCACTTCGCAGCCTCAGATCCTTTCCGCGCAGCAACACATAACAAAGGCATTCTCAACGGCGCAATCGCTGTGGTCATCGCGACATGCAACGATCACCGCGCCATAGAAGCAGGCGCCCATGCTTACGCTGCCCGTACAGGCCACTACACAACTTTATCTTCATGGGAAAAAAACCAAAACGGAGACTTGGTGGGCTCACTTGAAATGCCTATGGCGGTCGGTACCATAGGAGGTGCCATACTCACACACCCCATCGCCAAAATCGCACTCAAAATCCTAGGCGTAAAATCAGCTAACGAACTCGCCGAAGTTATAACCACAGTAGGCTTGGCTCAAAATCTAGGTGCTCTCCGCGCTCTAGTACATGAAGGCATCCAACGTGGTCACATGCGGCTGCACGCCCGAAACATAGCAATCGCAGCCGGCGTCACCGACGAACTCATTGACGTTGTCACCGACCAAATGGTGAAGGAACGCAAAATACGCATGGACAGAGCTAAAGAAATCCTTGAGCAATACCGGAAGACTAAGCCATGATAATTCTGCCTGGTCCGGCAAGCCAAGATCTAGCGAAACGTCTTGCAGCAGAGTTGAAAACTAGGTTAGTTCCTGTCTTTTTCAAGAAATTTCCAGACGGCGAAAGCTACATACGCATTGAAGGCGACGTACAAGACGAACATGTTATAGTCGTTCAAACTACAAGTCCACCTCAAGACGAAAGAATGATGCAGCTATTCTTGTTGGCGTCTGCCGCAAAAAACCAAGGTGTTCAAAGAATTACAGCGGTAGTTCCCTACTTCGCATACGACCGCCAAGATAAAATCTTCCTTCCTGGTGAAGCTTTCAGCGTCAAGACCGTTATTGATATACTTAAAGCGTGTGGAGTCACTCAGATAATCACTATAAACGCTCACAACCCCATAGCTTTAGAAGGGCTCAACATTCCCATAAAAGACCTATCAGCCATCACCTTGCTGGCGAAGTATTTCGGAGACAAGAGCTTCGAAGGTGCAGTTTCGCTGTCGATGGGCAAGAAAGGCGTGGCGACAGCAAAGGAAGCCGCAAATATACTCAAAGGCACATACGACTACATTCCAACCCGAAGAGACCGGCACACTGGAAAAGTCAGCATCGAAGAGAAGACGCTTAATATTGAAAACAAAGTCGCAATTTTCTTCGACGACATCATAAGCAGCGGCGGAACAATGATAAAAGCAGTTGCTCACGCCAAAAGCCAAGGAGCAGCAAAGGTGTACGCCGCCTGTGTTCACCCTCTCTTGATGGCTGATGCTAGGGAGAGAATAATAAAGAGTGGAGCAGACGGAGTTGTAGGCACCGACAGTGTTCCAAGCCCTGTAAGCGTCGTCTCTGTGGCACCAATAATCGCAAAGGCTCTCATCAACCAAGGAGCCTAAACCTTAGTGCCTTCGCTCTTCTTTCTTCTCTCGGGTGAACATGAAACGCTTCCGTTCGCGGAACTGAAAGCAATTCTGGAGACCGAAGGCATCGTTTATGAAGAGGTGCAAACGCTACCACAGATTCTGCGGCTGGACGCGGTTATTGATGCAGTCAAAGCGGTTGAAGGACGAGCCGCATTGACCCGAGTTTGCTGTCAGGAACTGTTCTGTTGTAAAGCTTCTTTCACCGAAATCGTGAAGGCCATGCAGTCAGTCATGTTGGAAAACCTTCTCACCTCGGGTGAGAGTTTTGTTGTGCGTGTTCGGCGGGTAGGTGAGGCAGCGCGAAATTTGGTTGGTATGAATTTAGAACGGAAGCTTGGCGAACTGATTTTGAACAAGGCTAAAGGAGCAAAAGTCAACCTTAAACAGCCACAGAAAACTTTCTTCGGAACGATAACTGATGACACCTTTCTTTTTGGATTGAAACTTGCAGAAATATCGCCCACTCCTTTCATGCAGAGGCGACCGCGAAAACGTCCCTTTTTTCATCCGTCAGCCATGCCTGCGAAGTTGGCGAGATGTATGGTTAATTTGGCCAAGCCTAATAGAGGTGATTTGGTTCTTGACCCTTTCTGCGGTACTGGCAGCTTTCTCATAGAGGCTGGTTTGCTAGGCTATCGGGTGTTGGGCTTTGATGCTAAGAAGCGCATGGTTCGAGGGAGCTTGCGGAATCTGAGGTTTTTCAACGTAGACTGTGAGGGTTTGGTGCTTGCAGATGCTAAGCATTTACCGTTAATGAAGGTGGACTGCATTGTTACAGACCCGCCATATGGTCGCTCCGCATCCACAATGGGATACACAACAGGGCAAATTATTCAGGATTTTCTAGCAATGTCCAGTAACAGAATAGCGAAACGAAAACGCATATGCATAGCCGCTCCTAAAACGGTTCACATAGGCGAGATAGCTGAAACGTTAGGTCTTAGACATGTTCAGTCCCACTTTGTTTATGTACATCGAAGTCTCACAAGAGAAATAGCTGTGTTGGAGAATGCGTAGATGAGCTTACAAGTCATTTTTCTTGGGACAGCAGGCAGCGTGCCTACGCCTACTAGATCGTTACCAGCCATTGCAATACGGAGAAAAGGCGAGCTAATTCTCTTCGATTGTGGCGAAGGCGTTCAACGTCAAATGGTGAAGGCAGGTTTAGGCTTTAACAAGAAAATGAAGGTATTTATAACTCACATGCACGGTGACCATATGCTTGGCTTACCCGGGCTAATCCAGACAATGTCACTGCTAGACCGCACAAGGAAACTTGAAATCTACGGGCCAACAGGCTTGGAAGATTTTATTGAAGCCATCGAAAAAACTGTGCAGTTCACTCTTACGTTTCCTCTTCAAATAACCGAAATTAAACATGGAGGGCTTGTCTGCGAAGAGAGAGAATACGAAATATATGCTGCATGGGCAGACCACGCGGCTCCTGCATTCGCTTACAGCTTTGTTGAAAAGCCACGCCCAGGCAAATTCTATCCTGAAAAAACTAAAGCGTTAGGAGTCCCTGAAGGGGTGTTGTGGTCAAAACTTCAGCACGGGTCAGCCATAAAGCTGCCAAACGAAAGAGTTGTTGAGCCCGAAGAAGTGGTTGGTCCACCGAGACCAGGAAGGAAAATCGTCTATACTGGGGACAGCAGATCTACAAAGTCTCTAGGGAAGTTGGCTAAAAACGCTGATCTACTGATCCACGACTGCACTTTCGATGATGAACTTGCAGAAAGAGCCACGGAGGACGGGCATTCTACACCGCGCCAAGCCGCGAAAACTGCAAAAAAAGCTAAGGTGAAGCGGTTGATTCTGACGCATATCAGTGCACGTTATAAGACGCCCAATTTGCTGTTGAATCAAGCTAGGAAAGCCTTTGTGAATGTTGATGTGGCTGAAGATTTTATGAAAATCGATCTGCCGCTGCTTGATGTTAAGTGAGCAGTTTTTGCAGCGTTGCTATGCTTTCCTTTATGTTGCAGTAGGATTCTACCATTACAATTCCCTTGAAACCTGCTTTTTTAATGCCTTCTGCGAATTGTTGCCAATTTACAGTGCCATAGCCGACTCCTAGGTGTACGTCTTGTTTTCCTTCGTTGTCATGTGCGTGGATGTGAACAATCTTCTTGCCAAAAGCTTCTATTAAAGCGTGAGTTTGACCGTTGATGTTAGAGTGCCCCACGTCTAAGACTAAATCTAAGTCTTCGCCGAGATCATTGAAAAAATGGGAAAACTGCTCAACATTTGCCACCAAGAAACCATATTGTGCTGGAACGTTTTCAACTACAATCTTTATCCCATGCATTCTGGACAGCTTCAGTAGATTCTGCACCGATTCAATGTTTGTTTTCCAGTCCACACCTGGATAAAAGCCACTTATCCCCGTCCGCAACCCTGAATGAAACACCATTAGACGGCATTCGAGTTGTCGTGCAAAAACCATAGATTTCTCAAGTCGTTTAAGAATAAAATTGCGCAAATCTTCTGCTGGTGCAGCGATGTTTATACTTGCGAAGGGCGCATGCAACGTGTATGTCAAGCCTTGTGACTCACCAATTTCCTTAAGCTTTTTCACTCGCCCTTGGTCGAGTCTGTGCCAACCATCATCAATCAGCTCTACATAGTTCACTGTTACCTCTTGCAGCCTTTGACAAAGGCTAGAAAAAGGCTCACCTAAACAATGTAGCATAGACAACCCGATTTTAATCTTGGTCATAGCAGTTCACTATCCACCGCTAGATAGCATTAAGAGTTTGGCTTGTTCTCAAGATTTTTACTTCTCTTTTCGCCATTACTTCCGATACTTCAAGGCTTGACTGAAAACCCTGAACGGTCACTATGTCCATGGCTCCGCCACCGCATGAGACAATAGTCCTCATTGTTAGTTCACTCATTTGAAAGAGAATAGTAGAAACGCGTGATTGAAGTTTATATCTTTCCGTCTTACACGGTTCTGGGTGCAAGCCAATCGATAAGTTTCAATGAATGATCACTTTTTATTTTGACTTTTATTGGCCCAAGGGGGCTTTCTGCAACTGGTTCGCAGAAGGAAACGTGGCCTGCGTAGGCGACTTGCTTGTTCAAATAAAACGTGATAGTGTTTCCCTTTAAGCCGTGAAACAGTACACCTCGTGCCGCATCTCTGATGCGTTCTCTTCGCAGAAGATTGCCAAACTTTGACAGGATTTCTACATCTTTAACTCGAGCTACGAGTAAGCTACCTCTGCGCAGAGGTTTCTCTTCAAGTTCCAAAGTGCCAAACATGTTTTCTGCGGCTTGCCTGACTTTATCCGCATCTTCAGTAGGGTTAACCTCGACTTCTACATGCACGTTTACTTTGTCCATTTTTCGTCACTTTCTCCAAAAACTTGAGCACTTCTTTCTCGAGCGCGGCTTTTTTTCCTTCATTCACTATCATCACATCTGCAGAAGCGATAACGCTGCCAAGCCCAACGCGGAGTTCTCGCCAATCCCGCTCCAGAAATGTTTCCCAACTGGCTGGGTCATCGCTTCGTTTACGTTTAAAGAGCCTTTTGAACCGTGTTTCGGGCGAGGAGTGAATAGCTAAGAGCTTGAATTTCACAAAGTACTTTTGGAACTCGTCTGCCTCATAGAGACTGCGAATCCCGTCAACAATAACAACTTTATCCTTCACTTCCCCAATTTTTGGGACACACCGTTTCGCCACCACTGCAGGGCCGCCTTCTTGACGCATCGTCAGCATAACTTTACCCACGTTTTCAGGCGTCGGCTCTAAACCTCGGAGTTCTGTTTCTTCTCTTACTTCATCACCCATAACAACAACGCCGCAACCCATTTTCTTAGCAACTTCAACCACCGTTGCTTTTCCTGCACCAGGCATCCCTGCAACTCCGACAACGATCTTCCTCTTCAATACCTATACAACCTACAATCTTAGCTTTTAGGTTAAAAGTTCTTATAAATGGTGTACACTGAAACTATGAAAGAAGGATTCAAGATGCAAGAACCCATCCGCAGCTTCATAGCTTTTGACATCGATAATGAAGAAGTTCTGAAACGGCTATCCGAGACCCAAGAGAAGCTTGTAAGAACTGGTGCCGCTTTGAAACTTGTCAAGCTGGAAAACATTCACATCACGATGCGTTTCTTAGGAAGCATACAGCCAAACATGGTTGACAGGATTCACAAAGAAATGGAACAAGTGCCATTTACCTCCTTCGATGTGGAGATTCGAGGAGTAGGCGCCTTTCCCAAGCTCAAATATCCGCGCGTTGTCTGGGTAGGCATCCAAAAAGGCTCTGAGAACCTTAAAGACGTTTTTAACCAGTTGGAGTCACGTCTTCGAAAACTAGGATTCAAGCCGGACTCGAAAGGATTCAGCCCCCACATCACAATCGCTAGGGTAAAAACAGGTCTTAATAAAGCAGAGCTTATTCGTTGCATAAATGAGTTAACGAATTACGAGTTCGGAGTTTTAAAAGCAGATTGCCTGAAGCTTAAGAAAAGCGTCTTGACACCTGAAGGCCCCATATACTCTATCTTGAAAGAAGTTTGCCGGGAGAGCTAAGGCGTTTATAATGGTTTCAAAGCTTGAAAGAATACTTCAAAAAATCTTGGAAAATACCACGCCTACCTTCGAAAAGAAAAAACGCGTTCTTGCATTGGCGAAAAAGCTTACACGAAAAGTAGAAGGAGTTGCACTGAAAGCAGAGTTAGATGTGGAAGTACGTGTTGAAGGGTCGATTGCAAAAAACACATGGCTAAGAGAATCGCCAGACATCGACATTTTCATGCGTGTCCCCTCAACTGTGCCGCGAGAAGCTTTTGGCACTACATGTTTAGATATTGCACGAAAGGCGACAGCAGGCGCTGAACAAATTGAACGCTTCGCAGAACATCCATACTTAGAGGCTGTCATAGACGGAACTCGAGTGAATATTGTCCCTTGTTATCGAGTAAAAAAAGGAGAATGGAAAAGCGCAACCGACCGCACGCCTTTTCATACTGACTACGTGAAACCTTTGCTAAATGAGAGAATTTGCAGCGAAATTCGCCTTTTGAAACGATTCATGAAAGGCATTGGTGTTTATGGTGCTGAAATTAAAGTAGGCGGCTTCAGTGGATATCTTTGTGAGCTCCTTGTGCTCTTCTACGGGTCCTTTCTTCAAGTTTTAAAGGTTGCAAGCAGTTGGAAGGCTCGAACGTTCATCGACCTAGAGGGTTATTATGATAGGCCGGCCGATGAATTGCACTTAATCTTTGAAGAACCTTTAGTTATAGTTGATCCGGTTGATAAGGAAAGAAACGCAGCATCGGCAGTGAGACAAGAGCGATTGGATGAATTTGTTGCGGCATCAAGAGTCCTGCTAGATAAGCCAAGTACACAGTTATTTTATCCTTCAAAAACAAAGCCTCTCAGCTCCGAAGAGCTACTACAAGCAGTGAGAAAGCATGGCTCAAGCCTAATCTTTATACAGTTCGGAAAAGTGAAAGCGGTCTCTGACATTCTTTGGGGGCAGCTTTACAAATCCCAAAGATCGCTTCGAAAACTTGTTAGACAGCACGACTTCCGCATTGTCCGTGACGCTGTATGGAGTGATGAAAAAAACCTAAACATATTTCTTCTGCAAGTAGAGCATCGTTTTCTGCCACCTTTGAAGAAGCATCTTGGGCCGCCTTTAGAGAAGAGGAATGAATGTGAGAAATTTCTTAGAAAACACACTGGTTCTCCACGGACATTGTCTGGACCTAGAATCGAAGAGGGACGATGGGTAGTGGAAATAGTTCGGAAGCATACGAGTGTTATCAAATTGCTAGAGGCTAAGTTGAAAGGTGGAGGGAGAAACGCTGGCGTAGCGAAACTTGTTTCCCAAGCTGTTGCGAAGAACCTGAAAATTTTGGTTAATGAAGAAATCCTTACAACATATTCACATAATCAAGACTTTGCGAAATTCTTAACTGAGTATGTCAAGGGAAAACCAAAATGGTTAAATTGAGAAAGGCGGAAGTGACCATTAGAGAGTATGCGCCCATCGACCTTTCCCAAGTTAAGAAACTGATACTAAAAGCGAAAAATTTCGGCGAACCCTTCCTTGAAACTGAACTATTGAATATCAAGAAAAACACTTCGCCAGGTTTGGGTAAAATCTTCGTTGCAACCTCGAAGGACCAAGTCATCGGCTACATTTCACTAGGTAGGAGGACTTTTGCGTTAATGGTAGATTCCATAATCATCGATCGAAACTATCAAAGAAGAGGTGTGGGCAAGAAGATGATCGAAAAGGCTAAAGAGTACGCGAAATCACAGGGTTTTCATGTGCTTCGTACAGACACTGGAACTTTCATGAACTACGCCATCAAATTCTATCTCGTCTGTGGTTTTATGCCGTGTGGCTATGTGGAACACGACTTTAGCCTAGGTTCAAAGCAATTGCACTTCTATATGGATTTAAAGACGAAAGAAGGAAGCAATTCTGTTTGAAAATCTGCATACTCCCTCTGACATGCTGTGCTGCCTGTTTCTTATATTTTCTAAGCGGGAGCGAATATCGCACGCGCCAAGTTCTTATGTTGGAAGAAATTTTTGTTTAGGATTTTCCTCTAGGACCCTCTGCAGTTGTTTTATGGTTGAACCTGTAACTATGTCTCCGTAAATTTCACACCTAACTTGGTAACTAATGTCTTCTGGGCTACGGACTACGATTTCTGCATGGTTATTCGACGGAAAATCCACATAAATGTGGAAGGACTGCCCCTTTTTCCCCTTTTTTGTAACCGTTTGGATTTCGGTCCTCTTTATTGGATAGTTGTTTTTCTGAAGCGTTGAAACAATTTCTTGCGGATTTTTTGCATAAGCAGCAATATCGATGTCGCTGTTGCGGTGAGCAGTCCCTCGCCACACACTTCCAACCAAGACTGGACCAAAATTTCTGAGAACTCGCATTATTTGGAGAGCTTCACGTCTCATTTGGACGAGTCTTTCCTGCCTTGTTTTTCCTTCTCTTTCCTCGGCGATTCGGTCAAGTTCTATTGCCACTTCAGCATTATTCGGAAGAACATGAACACCTAAAATTTTAGCAGCACGCAGCTTAGCCTGCTTATACTCCTTTTCTTGCCCCATATAAAGCATTCCCGCAGCTTCTTGAGCAACTCGTTTCCTTTGATTTGTTCGATGGTTATGGCTCACTACATTCCCCATATCATGGATAAAAGCTTGATTATGCTGCTGCAACAGCTATTTCAGTTGGTCGAAATGTAAGTTTGGATTTCCTTATACCTATGTGACGTATAGGTGCAACCTTTTTAGCTTCATTGTAGACATCTGAGGCTATCTTGCCCAACACCACTTCTTGTACAAACTGGTCAAATGCAAGGGTGGCAGCTTTCTCGCTTACAATCTGCCTCATAAAGCTTCTCATAGCTACTTCTTGAGATGTTTTCACACGATTCAAAGTAAATGCGCACACCGCAACTCGCAGCCTAAAACCATCCTTCGCCGTAACATTAAGAACGACATCAATACGGGTGGTCCTACGTCGAACCAAACTGCGCAGATAGTCTCGACTGTATTCATGTCCTTTAAACATCGTTTTAGCTACTTTACCATCTACTTCGGTGATTTGAAAAGACATCTTGAGGTATTGGTGAGCAAAGTCGTTAGTGATATCGTAAAGCGTAGCGTCGACGACTCTGCCGATAAGTTTTTTCGGGTCATCTGCTGGTATAGCGCCCAGTTCAACATTACCGAAGTAATTTGGCGCTATGATTGTATACCAAGATTTGCTGCGCCATTTGTCACGGACACGCTTTCCACGTTTAGACACATTTTTAACCTTCGTTGCGTCTGGAAAATTCAGCATCCTTCTATTAAAAGTTTTACTAAATGAACCATACTAGGTAGGTGCATGCAAAAGCTGTGTTCAAGCAAGAGAACATATCCGGACATATTGGAGATGATGAGAAACGATGAAAACTGAAGGAAAGTTGCTCAATGGCCTCGGCGAACTACCCGCTTTTCCAGTTGTTCCTGTAACAGTTGGTCGAAATATGATAATGGCTACTGCGTTTTTGAAGCAGAAAAACTAGAGAATTATGAGTTGCGACCGTATAATTACTGATTTAGTTAACATTTTAATGCAATATTGAAAGATTTAGTGTGGTTCCAGCTTTTCTAGGCCATTCATGTATTTAGTTAAGACCTTAGGAATAAGAACTGACCTGTCTTTTTGTTGGCATTGTTCTAAGACTGCTAGCATTGTTCTGCTTGTGGCTATAGCGGTATTGTTTATTGTGTGAACATAACCTTTAGGCGTTTGTCCTTCCTTCTCTCGATAGCGAATGTTTAAACGTCTTGCTTGATAGTCTGTGCAATTCGAATTGGAACCGATTTCTCTGTAAACGCCATCAGCCATCCAAACATTAATATCATATTTTTTAGCCGCCAAAATCCCAAGGTCACCGGTGCAAGCGTTCACTACCTTGTAATGCAGCCCCAACGCCTGATACAGCTCTTCAGCGTTCTTCTGCAATTCTTCGTGGAAACTCCACGAGTTCTTTGGGAGACAGAAAATAAACTGTTCAACCTTGTTGAACTGGTGCATCCTAAACAATCCTTTAGTATATTTACCGTGAGTGCCCACCTCCTTTCTAAAACAGGAGCTCACACCAACCAACTTAATTGGCAAGTCATCCTTAAGCAAAACTTCATCCATAAACATGGCCGCTAGAGGATGCTCAGCCGTAGCAATCATGTACAAATCTTCGTTTTCAACCTTATACATAACATTCTGAAAATCCGCCAAGTCGGTTACCCCTTCGTATGGTTTCCGCCTTAGCATAAAGGGAGGCTCAATAAGCTGATATCCTTCCTTAAGCATGAAATCGATGGCAAATCGTTGCAGAGCTAAGTCTAGCAAAACTAAATCGCCTTTGAGATAGAAAAAGCCATGACCAGCAACTTTGGCGCCTCTTTCGTCATCGATCAACCCTAAACCTTTTGCAATTTCTAAATGGTTTTTTGGTTTGAAGTCAAATTTTGGAGGTCTAGCCCACACTTTAACCTCTACGTTGTCATTGTCGTTTTTTCCAATAGGTACTGATTCGTGCAAAATGTTGGGTAGCCTCATTAGAATGTGGTCGGCATTCTGTTTGCATCTCTCCCCTTGCTGCTCTAAAGCGACAATTTCGTTGTCCAGCTTGCGACCTCGCTCGATTTGTTTCTCGACCGGTCTTCCAACCTTTTTCAAAGAAGCTATCTCATTCGTGATTTTTCGCCTTTCATGCCTCAGCTCATTAGCCTTAGTTAAGAGGTGACGCCACTCGCGGTCATGTTTGATCAAGTCCTCTAACATTTGGAGCTTCTCAGCGTCGTGCCGCTTCTTCAAATTTTGCCTTACAATTTCCGGGTGTTCACGAATTAGTTTAATATCCAGCAAGGCTATCCAACGTCCCTACAATGAATTTAGCTATTTAGCTTTATGTAGCTACTTTTCGCAACTAAATAACTTTTTTACATGCATTTCCTGGAGACAACACAGAAAATCGAAAATCTAAGGCTATGGTCTCAATATCTTACTTGCTTACATGATAAGGCTTCCTGCAAGCCTTAGATCTGAAAGCATAATGTGAAATTGTAGGCGTAGAATTTCGTGCGTGGGATTCTTAGCTTCAGTGCGAATTGCAAAATTACACACTTGCTGAACGGCATATGCTTGATGTGTTTTCTAACTAAATGTTAATACAATCAAAGTGTTAGAGGATAAGCGAGGCCTTATAGTTTGATGAAATTCTCTAAGCAGCTAGGCATCTTTCTGATATTGATTGGCGTTGCTACTTCTCTGATAATTGTGGGAGAACTCAGCGGCGAGTTTGGAAAAATAAGGCAACTGTCATCTAAACCTCAAAGAGTTCTGAGTATAACTAGAGGTGAATTCATCTCCCTAAACAACAGTGTCCTTTTCGGATTCGACGTTGACGGCGAAGGAAAGGACGTTCTCAGAGTGAAGTTGGCTACGAACCAAACTTTTAGTTGGCACGAGCCAATCGAAAATGGGAAAAGAATTTTTGGAAGCGAGAGCTTCATGTTGGACACAACACTATGCTCATTTGAAATCGATGTCACTGTAGAGTCTTACGACAAACAGACACTTAAAATCGTGGACAACACCAAGCCAGCCAGCTAGATTTGGTGCCTAAACTATAGCTTCGACGCCTTCACAACCTCAAAGGTTTTTTCTGCCACCGATATGCAAGCCAACAAATCGTCTAAAGTTGCTATGAAAGTTCCCAACGGTTTCTCGCAACACACTACAGCCAACAAACGGCAATCATTCCTTATCATCTCGATGCTCAAGCCTAAAGGCACTTCAACATTGTCGGGCGAAACCGCTTTGACAACCGCCTTCGCCTCTTGTTCAGTCTCATAAACAAAAGAAAGCTTAGCTTCCAGCTTCAATTTGCTCCAACCATTTCTTAACCAGCTCGTCCACCAACTCAACGAAAGCATCTACATCCTTTATTGGAACCTGAGCCCCCGCAGCAATATCGTGCCCGCCGCCGCTACCCCCAAACTTTTCTGCAGCCAGACGCATGATCTCACCCAAGTCTAACCCTTTATTCGTGAGCACATCCAAAGTTCTAGCCGAAACCTTCACCACCTCATCATCAGCAATGGCATAAGCGATAATAGGCTTCTCCATCTTTGGCAAACTAGTTGAAAGAATAGAAGAAAGAGTGCCGATTACCTTCTCGTTTATAAAGTCTCCACCACGAACCACATATATACTCTCCAACTCGTCAATGCGCCCAGGCTCTTCCATCAACCAGCTCAAATACTTAGTAATAGTCCGCCTATAGTCTCCCAAAACTGTTTCAGCTTGTTCCAAAGCAGAGCCTCGGTCTCCCATGCATATAGCAACGCCTAAGCCAGCTTTTTCCATGCGACCCGTCCCATTCAACAAAACTGAGAATTCTCGAGCGTCTCTGAGGGGGGTCCACGGTTCTTCATGCACAAGTGTATACACTGACCCTACTAAATTCAACACGTTGCTCGGAAAGCCTTTGGAAATCAGATGGTCTGAAAGCGCGGAGCATAGCCGCTGTTTCTCCTCTTTAGAAAGGTCTCTTAACGCTCGCCACTTGTCTCCATGTTTTGGCTTTATGCCGAGGCTGACGAGAAAGGCAAGGCTTTTATCTTCTTCTCCGCTGATGCCTGGGAGAAAAGGGTTTGTTGTGTAGGCTAGGGCCTTGTGTATGGGGCGTGTTTCTCTACCGAAAAACATGAGGTCCTTCTCAACTTTTAAACATCCAACGGCTACAGCGTCGGCTACAATTTTCTCATTTAACCCTCCTAAAGCCCTTTGTTTATACTTGTCTTGTATGTCGCCCAACGCACCCACCACCGCTATGGCGGCCAAATCCCTATTCGCGTCATCTAGCGCACTAGCCACGAAATAAGCAACACCTGCACCGCTAATGTCTTTAGAGCCGTCAATTCCATGAAGGTGAGGGTTCACTTGAAATATTTTTGCGATGGAGTCACCAATCGGTTGATGGTGATCTAGGATAACTATTCGATGATTGGAAAGATGCTCACTTAAAACGTTCAGGTAGCCACTACCTAAATCTGTCAGGATAGTAAGCGCAGGCTTGTCAGAAGTTATGTCTGCCACAATTTTCTCGTCTACCCACTGTTGAATTCTGACACGAAAATTGGCGCCCAGCCTCGACAACGCTTTCCCGATAACGCCTGCTGCCGCTAAACCATCAGCATCTAAATGGGAAACAACGTGAATAAACCCGTCTTCTTCGACGCATTTAGAAATAAGTTTTGCAGCCTTAGAAGCATCGCTTGTGAAAGCCTTTATGGCGTCTTCTCCTATCGCCATTTTCACCCCAAAACTTACTTAAACGATAGAAGCAGCCCTAGGTGCATATTTCCAGTCAGATGGTAGAACGCCTTTACGTTTGTAGTATTTGGACAATTTGTAAATCTTAGCCTCAACAACCTGCAACGCTCGTTTATTAGCCAAATCCATTTTGTTCTTCTCAAGGTGAGTGGAGAGCCGTGAAGTCTTCTTTAATAGCATTTCAAGGTCTTCAGGGATAGACAACGCCATGTCCGCTTCTGCTAGGATGCCTGTGATGCTTTTTCCTGTTATTGGTTTTGTCAGTGGGATACCATGTTGATCTCGCAGTATGGTACCTATTCTGCTGGGAGAATGCCCCTCTCTCGCCAATTTTATGACTATCGCTTCCACTTCTTCAGACTCGTATCTACACCATGAAGGGGGTCGTTTACTTACAGGACGTATTGAATGTGATCTTCCTTTTTCTTGCTTCGGCAACTATCTTACCTCCGAAAGCCCTTTTTAGGACACATTGCAGATATTTAAAACTTCTCAAGCCTAAAAACTTGCTGTATACCATTCAGCGAATTTGCGAAAGGCTTTGGCTCGATGTGAATGCTGATTTTTTTCCTCTATAGTCATTCCGGCAAAAGTTTTTGAGGAATTCAAGGGTTTGAAAATGGGGTCAAAGCCGAACCCTTGGCTGCCACATTTTTCTTTAACGATTTTCCCTTCAACCTTACCGTGGAAGCATGATGCTTCATCCAAGGAGGGGCTTATGAAGGCGACGACTGATTTGAAATATGCGTCTCTGTCAGTTATATTTCCCATCAGTCTGAGAATCCCATCGTTGCTGATTGTTCGGTAAACATACGAAGAGTAAGGACCTGGAAAATTTTTTAGCGCTTCAATGAATAAGCCTGCGTCTTCTACCATGATAGGTAGGTTGCATTTCTTAACTGCGTCTACAGCGCTTGCTTTCGCAACATTTTCTATGTTATCATCCTGAATTTCAACTGCACCAATTTTTTTCAGCATTGCCGTTGCTATCTTGTAGTCGCTTAGGACTCGACGAGCTTCATTAAACTTGTGAATGTTGCTTGTTACAAGGAATGCCGCTCTGCCTTTTATAAAATCAGTCATAGAACTCACGTAGTTTTAGTGCCTTTCATGCTTACTTTAAAGTATTTCTTCCAGTTAATTTGCACAATCTCCAATAGGTTTCCGTCGGGATCAAGAAAGCTCGCCTCTCTGCCTCCCCAAGGCTCATCGTGAGGTTCTTTGACAAAATCTACACCTTTCTTCTTAAGTGCTCCATATACTGCGTCAACATCATCCACAAAGAACTCAACGGATGGCGCATCTTCTATACGTCCTTTTTCCTTTCTGCCGGGTCTAAGCCCGATTTCCACTCCGCCACATTGAAAGCCAGCGTAAGAAGAATATTTATACTTCTTGTTAAGCCCCAAAGTTTTTTCGTAAAAAACAACAGCCTCCTTAAGATTGAATACGGAGAGAGTTATGCCCCAAATACTTTTAATCATCTTCTACTTTCCTCCTTTCAGAAATATATCGCCCTCGCCTTTCAATCTCACCTATCTTCAATAATACTTTTTTCGCCACTTCAACCCCAACCACTTTAGCGTAGCCTTCTAAAACGGCGTTGAAACATTCTTCAGCATAACGAAAATGGGTACTTTGAAATGTGCGCTTCATAAGATGAAGATCAACGCCCCTTAATTCCAGCTCAATAGTTTTTTCTCCAAGCCCAAAATCAACAAAAACCACTTTTCCACAGGGAGTTAATATCATGTTAGAAGTTGTAAGGTCGCCATGAATAATACTGTTGCAGTGAAGACGACCAATAAGTTCGCCAATGTGCCTGCTTAAGCTTTGACGCTCTTTAGAAGAAAGATCGTCTAAAATCTGTTTCACCTGTTTTCCTTCAACGAACTCCATGATAATATTCGAATCAGCTAGATCTACCATAAAAATTGTAGGAGTTAGAACTCCCGCCTTTTTCGCATAATGAAGAAGCTGAGATTCGTGAACGGTTCGGTAAGCGCGGATTTTTTCGTCTATTTCAGGAAGCCTATATTTTTTTGGAAGCCGTCGCTTCATAATCACTCTCCGCCCTTGCCAATCCTCGAGAAAAAGACTCGCCTCCGCCCCTTTCTTGACCAGCATACTATCCTTCAACCCATGACGCTTCTACATCCTCAAGTCTCCATTTCAATCGGACAAAACTCCTTTCAATAGGCGTAGTTAAGCCGTGCTTGTACGCAAGAATACCCGTCCAAGCAATCATAGCGCCGTTATCCAAGGCTAATCGTTTTGGAACTACGCAAAAACGACTGTCATGCTCATCAGCTATGGCATTTAACATGGCCTGCAACCGCTTGTTTGCACCCACTCCCCCAGTTAAAAGAACCTCCCGTTTCTCAGTATGTGCTAAAGCACGCTCAGTAACCTCAGTAAGCATAGAGAACGCCACTTCCTGCAAACTATAACACAAGTCTTCAAGTCTCCATTCTCCACTCTTAAGAAGCCGAACCGCGGCTGTAAGAAGCCCACTGAAAGATAAATCCATGCCCTTAACACTATAAGGTAAGTCAACCAGCCTTTTTCCCCCACGTGCAAGCTTCTCTACCATAGCGCCCAATGGCATTCCCTCATGTTGACGCAGTCCGGCCTCCCTCGCAAAAACATCCAAGCAGTTGCCTACAGCAATGTCCAAAGTCTCACCAAAAACGCGATAACGACCAGCGTCAAACGCTGAAACTATCGTGTTTCCTCCAGAAACGTACAACGTAACAGGATCTAGAGCGTCGGTTACAAGTTTGCCGATCTCAATGTGAGCCACGCAATGGTTAACACCCACCAACGGAACGTTAAGATAAGATGCCAAAGCTCGAGCGGCAGTTGCACCTGTGCGAAGACATGGTCCTAGACCAGGACCTTGCGAAAAAGCAACGATGGCAATGTCCTTCGGCCTTATGTTAGCTTTTTGAAAAGCTGTAGAAATGACTTCTCCAGCGACTTTTGCGTGATGCCTCGCGGCCTCCCGCGGATGGATGCCGCCCGTTTCAGGCATGAAAGCATCAATCACGTTTGCTAGAATGCTTCCCTCGAAGTTCAGTATTCCAACGCTGAAATCGTCTGCAGTTGCTTCTATACCAAGACAAAATTTCTGCGTTGAATTACGCCTTTTCACCTATTCCAACCTCCAAACAGCCAATATACAATCTTAGAATTAAACACTTCTCGGTTTAATTTAAAGTGGCGGAATTTGAGTTTTTATATACATCTTTTTATTCTTAGACAACGCTATTTTATGTGAAAGCTTTGAGGAAACCAAGAAATGCCGAAACGCAGTGACATGGAGCATAAGGCTCTACAATTCATCGCCAACACTAGTGACGAGGGCGTACTTCAATCTGATTTGTGGCGCCAACTGGACGCCAGCAGCAGAGAAGGCTCTCGAATAGCCATCAAACTGGAAAACAAAGGGCTTATACGACGTGAGCGTGAACTTTTTCAAGGTCGATGGACTTACAGATTATATCCTAAAAGAAAGCCAGCGTCAATAAATTCTATAATTGATTGTCCATGCTTAAGCTGTCATGAAAGCATTCGATGCGGTGCCTACGGAGCTATCTCCCCAAATGATTGCGAGAAGCTTACTGAATGGCTTGCCAACTTAGTTCGAGAAGATGGTGGCTTGCAAGGTGACAGCTGAGTTTGCCTAAAGCATGGGTGAGAGAACGAAAACGAGATTATTATTACAGAAAGGCCAAAGAAGAAAAATACCGTTCTCGAGCAACCTACAAACTTCTGCAAGCAATAAGCAAATACCGTTTTTTAGAAAAAGGTGACGTTGTTGTCGATTTAGGCGCTGCACCTGGTGGCTGGTTGCAGGCGGCTCGGAAAATTGTTGGAAAAGAGGGTTTTGTTCTAGGGGTTGACTTGAAAAGGATTAAACCCTTTGAAGCAGCTAATGTTCAAACAATCATCGGCGACATAACAGACTCTGAAACGCAGAAGCTGATTGGGAGAGCTTTACCCTCATTGGCAGATGGTGTTATTTCTGATGTTTCACCAAATGTTTCCGGAGTCTGGGAGGTTGATCATGCTCGACAAATAGATTTGGCTCGCGAATCTTTGGCTCTTGCTTTAAGACTTCTCAAAGCTGATGGAAATTTTTTCGTGAAAGTGTTTCAGGGTGGCATGTTTCAAGATTTTGTTGAAGAAGTTAGACAGCATTTTGCCAGGGTTGAAATAATGAAGCCTAAGGCAAGTCGAAAGAAGAGCGCCGAGATTTTTGTTCTTGGAATGGGCTTGAAAAAAGAGTAGGTGCCCAGCCCTCAAATTCTTTTAATTATTCGCGTTTGTGTTAAGGGTTAAATGTGTACATTACTATGTAAGGTTGGGTGAAAGCGAGTTGAAGATTGTTGCAGCAGATTCGGGTGCAGCCCTACTGGACACTCGCTTTGAGCCATTGAAAATTGTTGCCGCGGCTGCTGTTCTCGTTGAACCACCCTACAGAGAAGCTAATCAATTCTTGGCTGAGCCGATTTTCGCTCCAGCAAAAAATGGGCATGGCTTAATAATTCACGAACTTGAGCTTTGTCGATTGTTACTAAAAGAGGTTAGAGCCGACGTGGTCCACTTGGATATGTCTATAGGGGGATTATTAGTGGAAGAGATTTCACCAATTCAGCTTAGAGGAAAAGCTCGCAGTAGCGTATTAAAGATTCTGCCGAAAATAAGAAAATTAGCAACCGACATTAAACGAGTTTATGGCATAGATGTATTAGCTATTGGAAAAGAGAGCGTTCCAGTGAGAATCGCAGAGTTAACTACTGGAGCTCACGCAGTTCTTTACGCTTGTGAAAAAGCTTTGAAAGAAAGTAGAGAACAGATTTTGGGTTTGCCCTCTAAATGCTGTGCGAGGGCTATGCATAACAGAGTTACGTTGCAGTCGCTTATAGCTGCTGAACACGATATTGCGGGGTACGCTGAAGATAACGGGGAAGTGTTGGGAAAAATCCGAATAGTGGAAATGTTAAATCCGTGTGCTAGAGGATTTCGAGCGTTAAGAATAGTTCCTAAAGTGAGATAGTTAAATGATTGAAGTTATGGAAAAGCTTCAAACTGTAAGGTTTAACATGCAAACGAGAATCGTGATTACTGTAATCTTCTTTGTTGTTGCTTTGATTGTTACAGCTGCCGGAGTGCTTGTTCTCAAAATTAGTGTGCCAGAAGCACAAGAGGAGGTGGATAAAATCGAAGAAGAATTTGGCCGGTTCAACGACCCCCGCTTTATTTTTGGAAACAACTTAATTCACACCCTTATCATGTTTGTTCCCATCATCGGACCAGTTTGGGGGAGCTTTGTTCTCTTCAACACAGGCACGATAATAGCCATATTCGGCATCGCTGAGGGAATCCCGCCGATTCTGACTTTCCTGTTATTTTTCTTAGTACCTGTTTTTTGGCTTGAGTTCGGTGTCTATTCTATTGCCATGGCTCAAAGTGTCATTTGGTTTTTGCAAATGTTGCGACATCGTGGCAAGAAAGAAGCCGTGAGAACTTGTATACTCGTCACAGTCTGCGCTTCGATTCTGTTACTTTCGGCTATAGTTGAATGGATTATAATAAACATGTAATACTGGCTAAAGCTTAGAAGCTCATTCTTTTTGTTTTTCTATTCAAAGAATATTCTATTGAATATGTCAAACTGCCCGGCGTGCACCAAAGATTTACTGTACGTGTAATATGTCTTCTCTATAGCCAAACTTTTCAAGTAGTCTTCTAGCATTATTAATACAGCCCGCAGTGCTATTATGAGTTTCAATATATGTTCCATTAGATAGTCTCTTTGGTGCCCTGAAACTATCTCCATATCTGTGCTTGGATTCTGTGTTGATTAGATGTCTCTTATGTCCAATCGCCACAGGACAATCGCTTTTCTTCAACTTCCCTTTCCTAATAAGCCATTCTGCGGTGTTTATCAAGATCTCGTATGACTTTTTGATCTCAAAGGTATCAGTACCGATTCTTATTTTTCTCGGATGAGTTCCACCCCATAATTGAGGTTCAAATGGAACAACTCTTGATTCTTCCATAGGAATAATTAATTCTCTAATTCTTTCTTTTAGAAAATCCTCAATTCCTGAAGATTCGAATTTGTAGTCGGCATATCCTTCATTAATGAGCTTATCGAAAACTGGAATAAGATCTCTAATCATTTCTTCTGGCTCTTCCACAAAAGATTGCCAAATCTCATCTAATATCTGGAGTTTCTTTATAAGATTCTCAATATTTCCAACGTTTTCCTTAGAGACAGTGTCAAGTCTCCTGGTGGTTGCTGTTAATTCATCGCTTTCTATATCTGTTTTCCAAACTATTCTCTCTGCCATTGTGGTGCCTTCTTTAAAGGCTCTAAAAAGTATCCAAATACCTCCATTGGTTAGAACGCCATATTTCATTCCCTCTCCAAAACAATAATTCGCCAATTGTCGAATGACCTCTTTTTGCTCGACATCAACAGATAACTTCTTGGCTTCAATGAACAGGACCTTTTTGCCATTTTTTATAAGCGTGTAATCTGGAACGCCCTCTTGAGTGAATATATTTGGCTGCACTTCTTCTGGGTTTTCAGGGTTCCATCCCAAACTTTTTAGGATTGGATTTATTATTTGGTCTCTTACTGCCATCTCATTTTGCTCATAAAAAGAGCGATGTTTTTTTATTCTATCAACAATTGTTCCTAACGTCTCTTTAAGCACATTCATCTACCTCTTATTTCCTGCAGAATTCCTGACAACATATCGCATCCAAAGTGTCAATTACGATTTATCTCTACATTTTTCTTATATTAATATTTAGAATTATGCACGCTCTGAATGGGTGGTCATTTTTTTATCTTTTCTAACATTGACAACTTCAAGGCTTATGTCTAACGCCTTTACGCTGTGAGTAGTTTCGCCAATGCTTAGAATGTCAACGCCTGCTGCCGCATACTCAAGAATATTCTTCTCAGTTATTCCACCACTTGCCTCAAGCAACACCTTGCTTCTAATTCCTTCCTTCGTTAAGATGGACACAGTTTTCTTTACTTTTACAGGAGGAAAGTTGTCCAGCATAATTATATCAGCACCCGCTTCAGCTGCTTCCAAAGCATCCTCAACAGATGCTACTTCAACCTCCACTTTCTTAGAAAAAGAAACAGTTTCACAGGCTTTTCTCACGGCATCTCCCACATTGCCAACGATTTTTATGTGATTGTCTTTTATCAAAACCAAGTCGTCAAGATGCAACCGGTGTGTGTCACCACCGCCGAGGAAAACAGCTTTTTTGTCAAAATAACCAAGCCCAGGCGCTACTTTTCTTGTGCAAGCCACACGGGTCTTGTAGCCTGCTGCTTTGACTTTGCCTATCAAACGGTTTGTCGTGGTTGCTATTCCACTCATTCTGGAAAGTATGTTAAGGAGAGTCCGCTCTGCGGAAAGAAGAGTTTTGGCATCCCCGACTATGCGCAGTATGACGATTTTAGGTTTAACTTGAACCCCGTCAGACACTAAGGCTTTCGCCTGTAGATTGAGACTTTCACATAAGACCAATGCCTCTTCTATCCCGGCCACTAAGCCGCCTTCTTTCACAACAACTTCAGCTTCAACAATTGTATTCTTCGAAATTGTGAGATGAGTTGTTATGTCACCTTGCCCTACGTCTTCTTCCAAGAACCTGCGAAGTTTTTCTTCTAAAATCCGTTTAGGCAGAAACACGAGCCTTACCTCTTTCAGCTATCTCTATAGTTGTTTCTATAGCTTTTTCTAACCCATCTACCTCCGAAACCTCTTTCTGAATTTTCATAGTTCTTTCCATGAAATACTTGTCCTTCACAATTTCTTTTATTGCTGACAGAAGAGTTTCTCTGTTGAGATTGTCTTGTTCAATCACTAAAGCAATGCCAAGCTTTACAGCCTTCTTAGCGTTGTTAAATTGTTCAGTGTGGCTTGGTGTAGGGATTAGGATTGTAGGTTTGCCATAGCACATCGTCTGCAATATTGTTCCGTGGCCTGCTCGGGAGATTACAAGGTCGCATGCTTTCATGTATTCAAAACGGTTTGGAACCCATTTAAAAACTGTAAAGTTGCCGTATCGAACCGGAGTTGCATGGGATTTTGGGTATCCAAGGGACATAACGATTTGATAGTCATCTGGAAAATTCGTGAAAATTCTTTGGAGAATTTTTATGAGATAGGCTCGTTCTTTCAAAGGACCGCTGATGGGCGCAAAAATGACGGGTTTTTCGTCGTCCAAGCCAAGTTTTTTACGCAGTTCTTCCCTAGTCGGCAATGCATCTGGACGAACAGGTAGAATTGGACCAATGAATTTTATTTTCTTTCTATAAGCTTTTGGGATGCGTAGATTATCTGTAGAAATGGTGTAGGGCAACGGAAAATCCGGAATCAACACCTTAACTCCTGTCGTCCAAATCTTTCCGATAATTGCAAGGGTAATAGCATCTGCAAATTTAGCTAGTCGCAAATAGTGGGTTTTTCGTGGAATGATTACTTGAAACTGGTTAAGTATACAAATACTTGGAATGCCTAGAATTCGCGCCGCAACGATAGGTGAAGCTCTTGAATCCGACACAACCACGTCCGGTTCAAAAGTTTCCATAACTTCAATTTCTTTCCCTACTTGTCCCAAAAAGTTGAAAGGAGCAACGAATGGTCCTGGATTCAGAGCTGTTCTTCTAAAATCCACCGTTCCGTCAGGCTTAACCTTAAAATCCATAGATGGAACCTCAACTGTAGAAAACCCTTCTTTACGGACAAAATCCACAGCATCGCGGTACGTCGAGAAAAAAATTTCTGTGTTTCCGTTTCTATTTTGCAGTCCTCTTGCTATTGGGATGCAACGACCTGCATGTCCGAGACCGACACCGCAAGGAGCAAACTGGACTCGCATGAATTTATCTCCCGCCAAGTTCTCTCCGTTTTATTTTGCCTCTAGAGCTGTCTTCCTCAAAAACTATTGCTTGAAATTTATGGATTTTCGTCGTCTTTATTAGCCAATTGTCTGGGGGTAGACCAGCTTTTATACAGCATTGACAGAGGAATTCTTCTCGGTCCCAGTTGTATTCAACAGGTACTTGGGGTAATAAAAGACCTTTGTAGAATCCCCTTTCTACGATGAGGCCGTCCTCACCTATCTTAATCCTTGATGGAAGATGCCTTGGATCTTCAACTTCCACTTGTTCTGGCGGTGTGAGGACACTAACTTCAAAAATGACTTGGCCGAGTTCCTCAGAAGAAAGGGAGGAAAAACGTGGGTCTCGAGTTGCAGAACTGATAGCGCATTCTATTACAGCTTGCGCCAACATAGTGGTGGGATAAGGGTAACCTATGCATCCTCTTAATTTCTTTTTGCCATTTTTGAGACTGTTTATAGTAACGAAAACCCCGCTGCGTTGCATCAGCTTGGCAGGTGTGTCTTTGGGCACATTGATAACTTCGCCTGTTTTTAGATATTCCTGTACAGTTTTTCGGGCAAGCTTAACTAGGAACTCGCCTTCTTCTTGTGTGAGCTTGAATACCACTGGAGTTCCCCTCAACTGAGAATTAATTGACTAATGTCTTGTAGACCGCCTTAAACTTATCCGTAAATATCCCCTAAAGGCGATGGGTTCTCTTCAACCACCTTATTCCTTAGGATTCCTATACCTTCTATTTCTATCTCTATATTGTCACCATCACGTAGAAATTTTGGTCTAGGCTTCATAGCGAACCCTACACCTGCAGGAGTCCCTGTTGCGATAATATCGCAGGGTTTTAACGTCATAACACGGCTAAGGTGATGCACGATTTCGAATACATCAAACACCATATTCTGGGTATTGGAATTTTGCCGTGGTTCCTTGTTGACCCACGTGCAAACTCGTAAATTGGCTGGGTTCTTTATCTGACTGGTAGTTGTGATGCATGGCCCGGTAGGTGCAAAAGTGTCGAAACTTTTTCCTCTGGTCCATTGTTTATCCTTGAACTGGATGTCCCGCGCGGAAACATCGTTGAGGATTGTGTATCCAAAAATGCATAATTTGGCGTCGTTGACTGAGAAGTTTTTAGCCTCTTTGCCCACCACGATGGCTAACTCTGCTTCGTAGTCAAGTTGTTTCACGAATTTGGGCTTGACAATATTTTCGTTGGGGCCTATTATGGTTGTATGAGGTTTCATAAAAATCACTGGTTCGTCAGGCGGGTTTTTACCCTGTTCTGCAGCATGATCTTTATAGTTTAAACCTAGGCAGATAATTTTCGGAGGTATCGCTATTGGCGCCTGTAGTTTCACTTTGCCAAGAGGGAGCATTGCCTTTTCAAGGCTTGTTCTTGGTGCGTTTCGAACCAGATGTTCTATGCTGGGTTCTTCCATACCTTGTGAGATTAAATTTTCAAGACTCGCTGGAAAGGCTTGTTCCAGCATTTTTGCTAAGATGGGCAAGCAGATTACTTGGTCTTTGTCTAAAATTCCATATGACTTTATTTTTGAACTTGAGAAGCGAACTAGCTTCATTGATTTCGCCTAGATAAGTTCGTCATATAATACATATCATTCAAGGGGGAACTATCCCCAATCTAGTCACAGAAACGTCTTTGTTTTCCAATTCCTCAATGAATGGATTTATCCCCACAGAATCACTGGAGATGTGCCCGGTGATTACCAAGTTGCCTACACCATCAGCCTTCAATTTTTCAAGGTCTGCAGGGCTTATGTGAATGTAGATTAAGGTGTTTATTCTATGCTTGAAGTATGTTTTTGCGATTTCATGGCCCCCATTTGTTCCAGCCCCATGGGACACCACAATTTTTCCAGCTGGATTCGCTGCTTTTCCTAGACGTATCTTGATGTCTGTAATTGCATTTTTGAATTCTGGCAGTTTCCCAAGGGCTGAAACAACATCTTCAACTGTGGAATTTTTCCAAGTTTCATGCTGAATATTCCGAGTCATAATTCGTCTTCCTATCTCATCCAAAGGCGTATGGATGTTCATGTAAGGCATCTTCAGAAGTCGAGCCACATCCACTGCATGATTGCAGTTTCTGGTATGCATCTCTACTTCTAGAGCCATAGTCTTCCTGCAAACCGCTTCTTCCGCCTCAAGTTTTGGGATGCCAGCATCGATCATCTGTTGAATGTGCCTTTTGAAAACTTGATGAAAATCTGTGACAGCTGATCCACCTTTGGGATGATGAGAGATTACAGCATCGTAGCCTAGTTGTTTTGCAAGTAGAAGCTCTGGAACGTCTGCGTCTATTCCAAAAAGAACGTTTTTGATGTCTTTTCCTTCAACATATATAGCGCTGTCTGCTGGCACCGATTCGAAGCCTACAAGTTTTAGAGCAATGTCCATTATTTCTTTTGTGCTGACCATTTTTCGGTCACCTACTTTCTCCATTCACCCCTTGTGTCAGCAGGTGTACGATCACTTAGTTTGTGGGCTTTCACGAAGCTTCTCTCTTCTCCTTCTATTAGTGAAATACGTTTAACAAGCTTTCTCTATGGTTGGTTTGTAGGATTCAACGTTGACCCTTGGCAGACTTTTGCAGTCTTCTAGTTGAAGTGTTTGAGATGTGAATTCTTGCAAAGATGTGTACGTGATTCACAGACTGGAACCTGTGCTGTTTGTTTCAAATTGACTTTCAACGGAGCAAGAATGCATTTGGGTGGAGAAGGAATATTTAAGTAGATTATGCGAATGCATATAGGGAAGAAAGGTATGCTTAACTCTAAGGAGCAAAGAATGAGTTGTCTCGCAAAGCAAGAAAAGGCGTCTCATCGCTTTCCTATCATCTCCAGAAAACTTACTGGAAGTTAGTGACGCTTAAGCCCTCAACCCTCCTCTTAGCAACCTTAGCCATAGCCGCTTCCATCTTTCTGCTTGGAGGGGGAATCTATGATATTTTAGAACAGCCAGTAGTCGCGTTTATCAGTGGCGGAAGGATCATACCCTATTACCCTCAAGCCTTAAACGAACAGCTTTTGGGCGAAAGCATGGCCGCCATGATTTTATACTCCCTCGGTATCACAGGATTAATACTGATGTATCAGAGCACAAAATACGCCTACAACCCAAGAGAAGCATACACCACACTATTGATCGGCTTGCTTCTTCTGCTAATTGGATGGATGCTTGTGGAGTTCTTTCTTTTCCCAAGCACGATCAAGCCATTATAATAATGGGCAGAGTCACCACGGCTTCTTTTTTATGTGCGTTAGGTACGCTAGGAGATTCGTTAAGAGGTGTATAGGTATTGTAATAATCAGAACGGTCAATGCCATTGTATGTGTTGGCGGAGCAACTGGAAGAGAAAAAAGTAACGCACATAAAACAAAGCCAATTTGATCAATTATAAGGAGAGAAGCGCCTGGAGGAAGGTCTAACCGTCGTTTGACAAAGGCACCACCCAAATCTCCCACTAGAGCACCTAAGGAGAGCATAAAACCCAATAGCAGATTATAGTTGTTGAAAACAAGATTTTCTCCGATGCTCACTAATGTTCCAATAATTAGCCCCGCGAGGAAACCTTTGAGAGTTTTGTGAGGACCAAAAATTGGTCGACCGTCTTTGAAATTTCTGCCAAAGTCTAAGGGATGTCCCCCACCAAAGATTACTGGAACGGCGTTGGCAACGTAAGCGGGGAATATGAATATGAGAGATTCTGCAACTAATTCTAGTATCACTGCTTCCGTTAAACCTCCTTTTCGAAAGTTTATCCCCTATAATCGTGAAGGCCTTTTTCTTCAATCTTCAAGAATATTGGTTTGGCTGTTTTTTTATCTATATGTGTTTCTACGTTGGCTTTGATTACATTGGTTTGGGCTGTTGGCTTTAGGCTTATGGTCTTGTCTGTCCAAAACTTCAGAACCCTTGTAGCGATAGGCTGCACTTTTCCGTGTTCTTCAAGGATCATGCTTCGCACTTGGCTGACAATTAGGCTTGCCACTTTGTGGGTTTTGGTAATTTGAGCTAGACATGCCATTTGGCGGTTCAATTCACGGTTTAGAGCAAATGTTTTCTTCATGTCATCTCCTAGTCTTTCACTGTAGAGATTTGTGATCGTGTCAACGACGATAAGCCCTACTTTCTTGCTTATATAATCATTTAACCTGTCGATGACAATAGTTTGCTGTTCAAAATCTTCAGGTTTCATCAAAATAATTTGATGTGCAAGGGCTTCAAAGTCGTCGATAGCAATCTGCGCCATACGCCTAGGAAAAAAAGTGCTGTCGCAATCTATGAAAATCGTCTTATAGCTCATTTTTGCACAGTTCACGGCGCATTGGATAGCCAAAGTTGTTTTTCCAGTTTCAGCTTCTCCAAAAACGAGTACCATGCTTCCCTCTAACAATCCGCCTCCCAACCGCTCGTCTAGTAAGCCGCAACCCGTGGGAATTATTCTCTTCAAAGGAGCTCACACGCCAAAACGAATTAATAACTGCAAAAATTAATAACTTTGTCTACGTTGACTATGTCAAAAACGAAAGGACAAACCATGAAAGCAAAAATCGCCGTAGCAACAGTCTCTGGGAAAGCCTATTACTTGATAGTTAGCGAACTTAAGAAGAAGAACGTATCGTTCCTAAGTTTGAAGCCAAACGATGACATACCCTTGGACGTAAAAGCAGTAATAACGACGAAGAAAGAACGCTCCAAAATTACACATCAAAACGTGCTAGAATACGAGGAAAGCAAAAAATTAGCAGAGATTGTGGACGAAGCAATCAGGATAGTTAAGGGAAAGAAAATATACGAAAGACTCGTGGTGGGAGTTGACCCGGGCCAGAATTTTGGCGTCGCGGTTCTCGGAGACGGTAACATACTTGAAACCGAAGATTGCACAAGCGCAAGCGAAACAGTAGACACGATAAAGAATGTTTTGAGCCGCACCCCAGCTAATCATATAACTATTAGAATCGGGAATGGCGCACCTTCTTATACGGAAGAACTCTGGCGCAATCTAGACGATGCTATTCCGCGGAATATAGTCATTGAAAGTGTAGGAGAAGAAGGAACAAGCCAGTGTCTTGGCGAAACTGCGCATAGAAGAGGAAAAAGAGATGTCAGCTCCGCCATAAAAATTGCCCAAAGACAAGGGAAAATATTGCCAAGAAGGAAAAACGATGATTAAAGAAATTAAAACAGACAAAACACTACTCGTCAACGGTCCGGCTTCAGTACACCTTATTTCAGGCGAAACAGAAATCCTTGGCGCACCATTAGGCGTTGGAGAAACAGTTGTGATTAGAGATGGAAAATGCACCCCCTTCTACGTTAAGAAAGAAGCCTCTTTTGATATAACACGCGCAGAAGATTCAATAGTTGAAGAAGTTGATGGCGACACTATTCCTGCGTCGTGGCAGAAGGCGGCAGAAGAAATCCTTACTTTGGAAAAGCCAACAGTTGTTATGATCATGGGCGAAGCGGACTCTGGAAAGACAAGTCTTTGCACGTTCTTAGCTAACAGAGCCCTCGAAGCAAAGTTGACAGTAGCCATCGTTGACGCGGACTTGGGTCAATCAGATATAGGACCACCCACTACAATAGGCCTAGCTTACATAAACAAACCTATAAAAGACCTATTTTATGCCAAGGCGAACGATCTACAGTTTATCGGCCTTACAAGCCCGAGTGGCGCAGAGGAACACGTTGTCCACTGTATCGCTGATTTCAAAAATCGGGCTCTCGGAAGAATTAAGGACTTTCTGTTAATAAACACTGATGGGTGGATTGAAGGCGAAGAGGCTATTCGATACAAAGTCATGCTAGCAGAAGCAGTTGCGCCTGATGTAGTTGCTGGGATAGAACAAGAAGAGAAGCTGGCCCCCATATTAGGTAAGCTTAAAATCTCAGTTTTAGCCGTGGAACCTTCCACTGCCGTCAGAAAACGTGATAGAGAAAGACGAAAAACCCTCCGTGAGTTGAGCTACAAGAAATATCTCAGAAACGCCAAAGTGGAGGCATTCCCGCTTAACTGGATTAAAATAGAGGGAATACATGCTTCTCCAAGCCTATTTCTCACCAATGAACGCCTAAGAAGGATAGAAAAAACTCTGGGAATTCGACCTGTTTTCTGTGAAGAAACCGTTGAAGCAATTTGGATAGTTTTAAAGCGAAATCAAATGCTCGACTTTGAAAATTTGTATAGGGCTGAGGAGGCCTTCAAGAAAAAAGTAAAGGTGATGCAGAAAGGCGATGAAAAGGGCTTGATTGTGGGGTTACACAATAAAAAAAACAAATTTTTAGGTCTTGGCGTCGTATGCGGCATCGATTACAGAAGGAACGTTATGAAAGTTTACACACCAATAACTCAAGCGGTGACGACCATCCGCATCGGCAATGTTAGACTAGATGATGCATGCAGAGAAATCGGCACAAAGGTAACTCTGTGGACCTAATCCTCAACCAACTTACGGACACAAGTGATTTATTGGACACCGTTTACAGAACGGGTTCGCTGCACGGCAATACTTTCTTCCATGCAGAATCAAAAAGACGTGAACAGCGTAATAGTCTCGAGAATCAAAAAGCATTTGAAGCCTTTTCCTCACATCTTTATAACCAGCCTTTGCGTCCACTAGTGCCAGTCTTTTCGAAACTCTATTCACATGTGTATCAACTGGCAATGTTGGTTTGTTTGCAGCAAAAAGAAGCACAACATCGGCAGTTTTCGGACCTACACCTGGCAACCCAAGCAGCTTTTCACGAGCCTGTTCGAACGGTGTTTCAAATATGAAGTTGAGGGAACCGCCAAAATCTTCTAAAATGATGTTGGAAATCTTCTTAATGACCCTCGCCTTGTTGCGATACAAACCAGCCACTTTAAGAGCTTCTTCAATTTCTGCCAAGTCAACCTTCGAAAGAGCTTCGGGCGCTAACTCAAACTTCTTCGAAAGATTTTCGAAGGCTCTAGCCGTGTTTTTGTCATTTGTGTTCTGCGAAATCACAGTGAAAACGAGTGTTTCGAAAGGAGCTCTTTCTTTTTCTCGCCAATTTGGCAACTCAAACTCTTTTCGAAGCACTTTCAAAATTTTGTTTGCTCTTTTCTTGGCCATGTTGTACGTCGCCAATTGAACCAACCATTAAACAAGTCTCATCTATATAGCTCGTTTTCTCTCTCTTTCCATTTATGCTGTCAACTAGATAGCGTACTGAAGAATCTGAGCGGTGCGCGTCATTTAGGATTTTATGGAGCCGATGTTTGTCCGTATTTGCTGACAATTGTGACTATGTCGAAGATGTCTATTACGCCGCTGTTCGGAGCTACATCAGCGCCTGGGAACCAGTTCTTATCTGGCACGCCGGTTCCCTGAGAGCTATAGGCTCCAACAGCAGTTACAATGTCGTAGATGTCGATTTTATAGCTGCCACCGCGCGGTTTTGGTCCACTCTCCCACTTCCAGACGAAGTCAACCTCGCCCAACGGCGGTGTTTCCATCCAGTAGTAGGGGTTACGCTTCAGTGTTAGGTTGCCATCTACTCCAAGTGTAAAGTCGGTTGCGTAGTACATGCCGGCACCCTCGAAGATCGTTTGCCAAGGCAAATCGCCTGGTGTATACCCTCTAGAGATTCCAAGATGCCAATAGTCCACAATGACAACCGCGCCTTCTGGCAAATCTGTAAAAATCTCCAACATGCCCTTTATGCATGTCCCTATATCGTCCCCAATAATATTATACTCACTGAACATACTTAGAGGAACACCATCAACTCTTATAGATTTAATCCAGACTAATTTAGCAGCGTAATTTAGATTAACCACACCTGGTGTTGTTAAGTTAGTTCCTTCTACAAATGTTTCGGTGGCATTGTAGGTCAGCGGGGGTTGCAGCCACAGATCTATCGGTAATATGGGGCTATTGGCTTGGTAAACGTTCCAGTAGTTCAAGGTGTTAAAGTAGATGTCAACTTGGAAATCGTTTACGATGTCGATGTGGTGAACGTCGCTGAACTGGTCATACCACCAATCCGTAATCTGAAGATTATACCAAGCACTAAAGAAGTAGTGGTTGGTATTGACGTTTGCCTTCTGGTTGCCTGTCACAGGCTCTACAAAGTAGGTGTCGTTTCTTAACCACTTTGTAACCTTTGTTTTGCTCACGCCGTCATCATCCCAAATGCCAAAGTCCCAATCCCGAACAAAACCAGCTTGGTCAACAGAAAGGTCATAAGGAGGTATATCGAGACTACTGTAAAGGTTCATTCTATCCAAACATTGATAATCATAGAACCAGTCTGAGTAGATGATATTCATAGCTGTGGGGGGTCTTTGAGTTCCAAATCTGATGGCGGATCCGTCTACTTTGTAGGCGTTCAAGAAGGTGTAGGAGTTTTCAGGCCCATACCAATCCATATTGACGACGCCAAGCAGGTTCCTGCTGTAAGCCCAGTAGCTTACGGTGCTCCATAGAGGAATGGTTATGCATTGTTCTGTGAAGTAACCCAAGGCTTTCTTGGTGTTTTCGATAATCTCATCGTGTGATTGGCCATACCGAGCGTTGTGTAGAAGCTGACAAAGCTCGGGGTAGTTGGGGTTGCCGCTGCAGTCAACACCCGTAACGTAATTGGGGCCCCAAGGATACCAAAACTCGTAACAATACAGCGAGTACAAAGTTAGTGGCGGGAACCTTGTCCCGCTCCATCCACCCGTGTAAAGGTGGTAATCCATGTCACGAAACACCCTTTCCGTGAGAACTGGGTACGGTACGGTCACAGGTATACCATGCTTTCTCATGTTGTCGACAAGCAGATTGCCAGCCTCAAACCGTCTGGAAACGTCAAATCTAATCACCGCGATCAATTCATCTAAGTCTTGTTCTGCCTTCTGCGGGTGATCTGCAGGGTATGTTCGGATTTTCTGAGCTGAGCCTGGAAACGCTGGATCGTAGTACGGGTTATCCGTAGCGCCTTGCACGAAGCTGGCTGCGTCCAACGTGTATGCTGCGGCTTGAGGATCATACTCATAAGGATAGTTTGGATACCAACAGGACTCGTTTCGCCAACCCTTGTTTGATGCTCCTATTGGCTGGTCAATTCTTTCAGCGAAACCTCCGCAAATCTCCTCAACGATGTAGTCCTTGTCAACCAAGAATGCGAGAGCTTGCCTGAAGCCTTGGTAATTTGTAGGCGAACGTATACCTGGATAAGTGCGAATGGTGCAGTTGTTGTTGATGTCAAACTCGTACATGCCCGAGCTAGCAACAGGAGCCAACACGATGTTGATGTCGTTAATCGCATCCTCAAACAGATCTGTTGTGAGCTCATAGCCAATTATGTCGATTTCGCCCGTCTTCAACGCCAAATATGCCATAGTTATGTTTGGATAGAAGTTAATGATGAGGTCTTCAGTTCTAGGTCCTCTCGTTGCTGATTCTGCAGCTACAGCGTTTGGCATATTTGCTGATATTGAAACACTAAAATGAGCATCGACACTGAAAGAGATACTTGCTCAACTGTTCTTTTCAATTAGTTTTTCTCCTTTCTTGGTAGCTTTCAATTCGTAAGGATTCATTCAAAACTACCGAATTATAGTATTACTCAAAAAGACTTAAATAGGTTTCTTATGAATAGAAAGCATGATTTCCCTAGAATCTTCGTTTCTATGCGTCAATCTGTGAATAACTATTATAAACAGATTAACGTAATCAATCTTTATGCCAAACAAAGTTCATTGCGCTCATATCCTTGTAAAAACCCAGAAAGAGGCAAATGCGGTTCTGGAACGGTTGAAGAAAGGGGAAAAGTTTGCAAACATCGCGAAGCAGGTCTCGCTCTGTCCGTCGGGAAAGCGTGGAGGAGGCCTTGGAACGTTCAGCAGAGGAAAGATGGTGAAGGAATTCGAGAAAGCAGCTTTCGCCCTTCAAAAAGGACAGATTTCACCTGTAGTAAAAACGAAGTTTGGATACCACGTAATAAAGAGGCTTGAATAGGCTAAAATCCTTCTTCAAACAACCGTCACTAAACACTAAATACTGGCAATACAAAGCTAATTATGACGTGGTGACTTGAATGCCCAGAGCAACAATCGTAAAAGAAGAAATTTCAGAGAAAAACATGCACTTTTTAGCTATCTACGTAGAGACCAAAAATGCGAGTTTGGTTCTACTTAGCGAAGCGGAAGACCAGCTAGGCACCTTAGCGGCATCCGTGCCATCTACTACTGGACTACGAATTCAACCGCTTTTATCTTCAGTGCTTTTGGGGGATAGAAACACCACAACAGCACGTATGCTAGCAGAACGTCTCGCCGCCAAAACTGGGAAGATAGGACTCGTTTCCGTATACCTCAAAACCGTAAGTGAAACCGAAGCAAATCCAGTCCTCATGAAACTCTTCGAAAGAGTAACCACAGTAAGCAAAGCAGAACAGGAACATCGTGAAGGAGAGAGCATTAATACATGAGCCTACGAAGCTTTCTTCAAGAAACAGAAAAAACAAGTAGTGCGTGTAAGAGAAAGAGTACCGCCGCATGTCTGTCTTCCCATGTAGAGACAAAACCTAAAAAGAAGCCAACCGTAAATCCGTGTTAGCTTATATGCCGAGTTCAGAATACTAATGTGGTTGTGAATCTATGTCCTTAAAGGTTGAAGACGCGATGGTGAAAGAAGTCATTACGATAGACGAAAAGTCAACGATAAAAGAAGCAGCAGACGTGATGAACAGATTTGAAATCGGCTGCCTAATTGTCACCAAAAACGGAAAAGCAGTCGGCATACTAACAGAACGAGACTTACTAACTAGAGTTGTAAGCCAAACAAAAAATCCTAGAAAGACAAAAGTGGAGACGGTGATGTCAAAACCTCTCATCGTCGTGGAACCAGACATGGACTTAGAAGAGGCTGCCAAACTGATGTTTAAACTGAAAATAAAAAAACTTCCGGTAGTTGAAGGCGGACGACTTATGGGGCTGGTGACTCTTACAGATCTTGCACGTTTTCAGCCACAGATGATTCGCATCCTCAAAAAACTAAGCAAGCAAATGGCACCAAAACGAATGAAGAAAGTCGTCGACTACTACGTCGTGTAATCGCTAAACACATTTTTTATCGAGGCAATTAACGAAGAACAAAAAATTCACGCAACAAGTTGGAGATATCCAACCAAGGCCAAAAAGTCACAGATTCTTTAACCAAAAGATGTAAATTCAATTGTTGCGTATTCTTAATTATGCGAAAGAAACTTCACAAGAAATTATTAATAGAATTACTAAGAAACTCTAAAGAAAGCGATAGGCGCTTAGCCAAAAAGTTAGGAGTTTCGCAGCCAACCATTACAAGAACTCGCAACAAACTTGAGCGGGAAAGCTTCATCAGGGGTTATACAATTATTCCTGATTGGAGAAAACTAGGCTTTGAAATATTCGCGCTCACCTTCGTTAAAATGGATCCGAAAATAGTGTCCGAAGAATCTATTGAAAAAGTAAGGGAATACGCAGCAAAGTTTCCAAATGCATTTTTCGCCTCTACAGGAGAAGGACTGGGCATGACTGGGGTAATTATGTCCCTACATAAAGACTACAGAGATTATTCTCAGAAATTGGCCTTGTTCCGAAGTGATTGGGGACAATACATGGAGGAGATTCAAAGCTTTATCATGATCACAGATGAAGGTGTAATCAAAGAATATTCATTCAGACATCTTGACGAGAGCTTTTTGTAACCAGTATACAATAGGTGAACCTGCTGAGACATAGAAGCATTTAGAGTACGTTGGCTAATGCATAGCTGATTGGTTTTCAGAGCGACTAATACCATTCGGCTATTGCTGAGGCTATGCAAGAAGAAGGAAGCCGGTAGAGGATGGCTTCGGAATTGCCTGCCAGAAAGACGATGTCATGCTGTTCCGCAAGAGGAAATAGGTGGAATAAACTCCTATTTCCGTAGAGTAAATTCCCATTCGCACCACATGTTTTCTGGATGTGGACCTGGAGGGCATGTGTTGCACACTACTTCTATGTTTGGGTTGAACTCCTTTGCAAAACTTTGGAGATAGCCAAATCGCACTTTTTTGCATGGAAACTCATCTAAGCCCTTTCCTATTCGCGTTTCTTGAGTTCGGCAACGTGTCACTCGGAAAATCCCTCTCTTAAATGATACTTCAGATTCCTTTTCTGTTTGATATAGAGCCCAGCTCGTGTTTTTCAAGGTTTGAATCAGAGCTGCAACATTGTTCTCCTTTACGTCTAGAGTTTCCTTCAGTTCCCTAGCTTCAATTTTGCCCATGATTTTCCAACAGTTCGCATCGATTTGGGTAGCTGCCTCTGTGTCAAATTTTTTTTCTATTCCAAGAAAGTAGAGACCGTCAACCCGCCAAAGATTCTTGATATGCAAAAAGAAAAGCTTGAGAAGTTTATCTTTAGGAGTGTTGTCTAACATTTCCAAGTCTGTTCTAGTAGGCCAACTCATCATGAGCACCAGTAAATGGCTATATGACTATTTCCGTAAACATACATAAGTTTTCAGGCCCTGTGCGTTCTGAATATTAATTCTCACTTCATAAGTTTAATATTGTTTTGATGTAAAATCTAGAGATAAGCGCACAGCGCGAATGGTGTGCACCCCCAAATAATGGGGATCACGCATACCCTTTACAGGGTATCCTCAAATGCGTTTGAGCTTTTTTTCTAGAATTCATTTCTTCTTCTCATCACTTTTTTTAAGCGCTATTTTCACGCTATACATCATTTCTGTTGTATATTGGGGTATTTCTCTCTTATTTTGGCGTCTGCTATTTTAGCAACAGTGGCATTGGAGATCAACACATGTTTGACGTTCATGAGGTCGGCCAAGTCTGCTGGTTTTTGATCTTGAGTTACAAGCAATAAGTTGTTGTCTTTTGCATATTCCACGACTTCCTTGTCTCTTGCTCCTTGCAGTCCTACGTCCTGTGCAATCAACACGCCCCATCCCAAAATCTCAAAATATTCTTTCAATCCTGCATACATTTCATCAAGTAGAAGCTTCAATGAGACCAACTCGTTCCATTACAATTTGATACATCATATTTATAGCCTTGTTTGCGTCGCGGGGAATGTAGCGACAAAATCGTCAAACAAGAGTTTTCTGTTCCCTGCTTGAAGTGAAATTTGACGTTCTCACTCCTATCAGTCTTATCTTTCTATTTCTGGTGAGATATGGCTGAATGAGTTCTCTGGCAGTTTTTTGGATGCCTTGAAGATTGTTAGTGAAAAAAGACAGTGTCTTTCCATGGGTGTGAGTTTCGAAGTTCTCGAAGCGGATTTTGATAGTTACCGTTTTGAAATGCAATTTGCGTTCTACGAGTTCTTCATAGATTTCTTGGCTGAGTTTATCTAATGTTTCGAAGACTAACTCAAAGTCAGATGTATCTTCTTCAAAAGTGGTTTCTCTGCCCACAGACTTGACTACGCCTCTCTCAGCAACCTCACTGTTATCAACTCCGCGGGATGAGAGGTGATATTGAGCGCCCATTATGCCGAACTTTTCAGTTAAAACTGACACGTCAAAAGCAGCTAGGTCGCCTATTGTTTTTATACCGATTTCGTTTAATCTGCGCGCTGTTTTCTTGCCTACCCACAACAGTTTCCGTACAGGTAGCGGAGCCAGAAAACCTTCAACTTCACTCTCTTCAACAACTGTTATCCCATTAGGCTTCCTGAAATTACTTGCTATCTTCGCTACGAGTTTATTGGGTCCAACACCTGTCGAACAGGCAAGCTTCTCTTTCTTATAGATCTCACGCTTTATTTCCTCTGCCAACCGTCTTGCATCTCTAAAATTGTCTATTTTTAGGCTAATATCGAGAAAAGCCTCGTCGAGCCCCCATTGTTCAAATTTATCTGTATATTTCTGGAGAATAGCCATGATTCTGGATGAGGCTTGAGTATAAAGCCTGTAGTTAGGTTTTATATATACGGCGTCGGGGCAGAGTTTCCAAGCTCTTGAGATGGGTATTCCAGATTTTACACCGTATTTCCTTGCCTCGTAATTACAGGTGCTCACCACTCCTCTTCCCTTTCCCTCTTTTGGGTCAGCCCCAACAATAACAGATATTCCTTTGAATTCTGGATGCTCTTGCTCTTCAACTGCAGCGTAGAACTGATCCATATCAACATGAAAAATTATTCTGCCTTTGGCTACCCCTTTATTTTCCTTTGGCACCAAACCACTCAACCACTCAAGATATAGTACCTATTCCTACCGTTTTGTTGTACTTCGGCGCATACATAGGTGTTTTTCTGATGTTCAAAGCATTTCTCTAGAAAAACCGCTCTATCATCTACAATATCAAAAAGAAAAGCTTAGAAGCTCTATCTAAAAAGAAGAGTGTGTCTTAGCGTGTGGATACAAATGCTTTGTGATGCCGTACACTAAATTTTGGCAAGCTTTTTTCTTTGAAGTGGGGAATTAATGATTTCGCGCAGCAGGTTCTGGGTTGGGATTACCACGGAAGCTTTAACCATGCTTTTCAAAGTTCGTAGAGGTGTGTGGGTGATTTCAGTTGATGCTTTTAGCAGCTCTAGATTCCATTCAATGGCAGCTAGTTTCTTTTCGATTGGAAATGCGTATTTTTCATTTTTTTGGCTCATAGTTTTTAGGTCTCCAAACTTATATCTCTTATATTGCTATATAGGATGCTTATTCCTCTAGAGGCAATGTTCCCAAAATTGACATATTAGGCTAATGAGATATTCTTTTATACATTTCATATAGAAGCTTCTTCAAGAGTTTGCATCTCATGCGGATAAGTAGTTCTATGCATCAAAAACAACACAACAGCAATTATAGCTACAATGACAATTCCACCACCAGCAAACACCAAAAATTCAGGAACAACATAAACAGAAACAATTCCACTGTCCGCTCCCGCATATTCATCGTTTCCAGACCACATTGCTTTAACGTGATACTGTCCCCATAGCAGTGGGTTCCACGAAAACATATATCGCCCATTTGCATCTAACTCCACAGCCCCAATAGAGAACCAATTACCATTTTCTACGGCATACAACATGACTGTTCCATTCGAAATCGAGACAGAAACTTGCCCAGTAATCACCACAGCGCTTCCTTCCACTACAAAGCTTGGTGAAATCGTCAAAGATATTGAGGAAGCCTTAAATGTTCCGAAGCTTGATGAAACTTGCCCTGGGGCAATCTGCTCATAATTCTCCAACGTGACAACTGCTACTTGAGCTCCTTCTAGCTCTGAAGGGCACTCTCCAACTCTCCAACCATTCTGCCAGTCGTCACCAGTACATTCCGCCATGTAGTATCGGACGCCTCTGTAGTCAATGTATGAAATTGTTGTTCGTACGTCCGCTGGAGGGCTAGGAAGGTCTACGCCGATGTTCATGTGGCTTTCATGTTCATAATAGAGTAGAACAATGTTCAAGTCTTGAGATTTTATCAACGACGCTGCAACATATGAAAGCAAATCACAATCTCCTTTGTTTTCGACGATAGTTTCAACGGGATATTTGGTTTCTTCAACAACTTGATATGGAATCTGATGAACCACCATGAGAACCGCGTTCACAAAATCTTCCTCATCAGGAAAGATGCTTCTAATGTCTGCAGCCACAAGCGCCAGCGAATAAGGAGTTACAAAACTCGCGAAACTGTCCTGAGTTAACTGATGGCTCTTTTGCTGATAATATTCGTATAACAAATGAGTTGTTGAAAGGGTGAGTTGATAAGTGGACTGTCCTTTGAGTAGAAAATATTTCCGCTCATAGTTTTGAGCAAAGCATACTCTCGAGAAAATTAAAGCCAAAAAGACCCCCGTGACAATAGCCGCAACAAGTTTACCAGCCGTTTGTCGACGCATAGGACATCCCACAAAGGAACTTTCTAGTTTCGACATGAAAAGGTCTATGAAATGGGAATCTGAATCTCTAGATAGTAATTATACCATACAATAATCGCGTACATCCAGTTAGATGTACATGTATACGGTGTCTTTGTCTATTCGTATTACTTTTCCATTAGCCTTACAGAAGTCAAAAAGAATCTGCCGCATTCCTCTCAAAGTCTTTACTTTCTTCGCTTTCTTGCCCCAATCTGGGTCAGCCAACAACCGCACAACAACATCCAAACTGGCGACACATTTGTTGCAACGCAAAGAGATATTCTCCTTTCCCCAGTCTTTCACAGAAAAAACAACTATTTCAATGATAAAGCGATTATTCCCGCAATCGACTTATATCTATCTAAAAAGCTGAAAGACATTAAATGGATTAGCGTGATGCCAAAAAAGCCCAAATGTCCGCACAAATGTACTTCTTTGCAAAAAAAGGTTGGGCATTTCTCTAACGCAAACGCGTACTACGTATAAGAAAACGGAAAAACAGGCGCAAAGCACACTAAATAGTATGCTCAGAGATTTGAGTGAACTTCTCCAAAATTCTGAAAGTCAACCCCCAAACCACATTTCCTTCCACAAAATAAGCTGGGACTTCTCCGAAAGGGAAATCAGCAGTTCCCCTGCATTCTCGCAATTTTCCCACAAGAGCCCAAACATACCCTTCTAATTCTTCGCTCAGTATTATTGTGGGCTCATGTTCTAGAAGGATGACAAAAGAAGCTACTAGCAGCTTCGGCCTCACAGTTGACCTCGTATGTTCCAACACTCCCAGAAAGCGACAACGATTAGCAATGTTTATGTTGGTCTCTTCAAGTGTCTCCCTAACAACGGTCTGTATTATATCCCGATCTTTTGGGTCACGTTTTCCACCGGGGAAAGCCATCTGCCCTGACCATGGATCCAAAGAGCTCTCTGTCCTCTTCACTAAGAGAATGTTAAGACCTTGATCTGCAGGCTCCAGCAAAAGAGCAACTGCGGCATCTGCATTTTGCACTTCTGATGCAGGTTTCAGCTTTTGCGACAAGCTTCTTATGGTTTTGGTATAGTTTGACATTATCGTCTCCCAGTGAAGATGACTTGAAATTCAGCTTCCATGTAAGAAGCAGTATTGAAGAGAAGTTTTTATAGCACACTCACTTAATGTTTTCGAGTGAGTTGCAATGAACGAGAAGGTCAAAGAAAAAGTTGAAAAGGCAATCGAAGAGATAAGACCGAATCTACAGGCTGATGGTGGTGACATTGAACTTGTCGATGTGGATAATGGAGTTGCTAAGGTTAAGCTGAAGGGGGCATGCGCAGGTTGTCCAATGTCAACGATGACAATAAAGTGGGGAGTTGAAAACTTCCTAAAGCGAAAAGTGCCTGAAATAACAAAAGTTGAAACGGTTTAGAAAAACTGTATGGACTCGCAATAATTGCTTGTGCGCAAGAACTGATCGTAAGTTATCTTTGTGTTTGATTCGAAGTTTTAATGAAAGTCTCCGCGTGAGATTAATTCTGGTTCTCATCAGCTGCATTACTAGAAAACCGGTCGTACACGTGCCATGCTCTCAAGGACCCAGCCTAAAGCGATTGTCGCTATACCGAGGCTGAACGTTACGAAACAATCTAGGATAAAAATCCATTCGAAACCGCTAGCCGCGCGAAAATATAATGTGAGCGCGTTATATTGAAAAACGGATAAAATGACTAGAGATGCTCCAATTATGTAAAAGCAAACTCGTGCAATGACCTGGCTGGTTGTTAACCGATGCGTATAAGCCAAATATTTTTTGATGCTTTCAACCTCTTCTGCCCGGTTACGTGTAGATGTTCTTAACTCTTCCAATTCTTTTTCAAGATCCTTGAGGCGTCGTTCAGCAAATGTTTCCATTTCTTTGCGAAGACGGGAGTGTCTTATCTGCTTCTTGTAAAGGGTCAAAATCGCTTTTTCTCTACTTTTTCCTTTATTGCCTAGTTTTTCTATGTCATAATTTAATGACAGCTCAGGGTTTGCATATCCCATCCTCTTGTAAATCTCAATAAGCTCCTCATACATCTTTTCGGTTTTTGCAGATGACATCTTATTCACAAAAAATACAAATGTTTCAATCACATTTAAAGGTTTGAGAATTCATATCACTTCTTGAAGAGAATCAAAGATGAACTTTGATGAAGCAAAAGCGCTATTCTCGGCATCTAATCGAGAAAGTTGTGGGGTGGAATGAAGAAAGTAATGCAGAGAATTATCTTCATACTGCTGGTAACTGTTATATTAACGCTTACTCCCAAAATTCCAGTTTCCGCTGCTGAATTACCGATGGAAATGCCGGTTGTTTACGTGGATCCGCAGGACGCTTTTGCTGCCGTAGGAACAATTTTCAATGTAAGCGTTAAGGTTTTCAATCTCAAAGATAGCTTCTATGGGACCGATGAGGAGTGGATACCAGGTGATCCCCTACCACTTCCAGGTTCGCTTTATAATTATTCTCTAGGCCACATGTATGGCTTCAATATCAACTTTAGCTGGGATCCTGAGATACTGGAATATGTCAGCCGTCTTGTCAAGACACCAGTAGAAGACTACGCTGACGGTGTTCTTTACGGACCCATATTTGAAGTTCAAGACGATGTAAACTCAACTGAAGGCACATATTCCATCACACAAAACTCCGTACCCATCATTGAGGGATTCAATTGTCATAACAGAAGCGCCACGGTGTTTACTATAACCTTCAAAGTAAAGAGGGAAGAGCCATGCCTACTGCGCTTAGAAAGTGTCGAACTTTTGCTCGATGTTGTTTTGGCAGTCGAACCAAGAGTACCCGACATAATCCCCCATCACGCCCTAGATGGAGCGTTTACTCCCGTAGAGATGACTCGTATCACCAGCATTGATGTTGGTGTCTTGATTGATACACAATTGCACACTCCGTTGATCTTAGGTGAAGATGCAATAGTGCGCGTTCTTGCCGTAAATGATGGAACGGTTCCAAACTCGTACAACCTAGTTGTTTATAACGATGCCATCCCTCAGGCAATATGGGTGGGTGAAAATTTATCCCCAGGTGAAATGGAAACCTATACCTGCACTCTGAAAGCTGAGGATGTAAGGAGAGGGTTACACAAAGTTACAGCTAAAGCCACTATTTCATTTCAAGACACCACAATTGTTGATTCGCTCACTAAGGATTTCGCCGTTATCACCGCTCCACTACTGAGTGTAAGTTTACCGAACTACATACGTGAAAACGAGACGGTAATCCTTAACGCCGAAAAAAGCTTTCATCAAGATCCAAACGGCCAAATTTCAAACTTCAGATGGTCAATCTACGAACCTAACGGAACTGTTCCAGCTTATGAATATGAGGGCACAAGCGTGACTCATACATTTACCCGGAATGGAACATGGCGCATAATACTGGTAGCTAGAGACAATTGGGGAGTTACATATAATCCGTTGCGAAATGCAACCATACCATACCGAGAAGAGATTATGCTTGACGTGCACACAGGAAACGAGCCACCTCCGTACGATTTTGCGTATGCGCAGACGGTTGTACTTGTCGCCAGTATAATATTGGTAGCTGCAATTGGCATCGTTGTTTACAGAATAAGAAAAAAGCATCGTTAGATGCCTTTGATTGGCTTTTGGAGGCACAGAGCAAAAATTGAAGGCTTATGTTTTCTAGTGAAAATGTGCTGGCTAGACGGAACGTTAACTAACCTTTTCTGCGCTTAAGCAGAGTGTTTACTTTTGACGTAGATGTAAACGTAAATCTTCAAGGCTTTTAAGGAACGTGTGCCCTTTTTCGGTAACTTCGTACTTTTTCCCATATTGTGCGGCGGTTTCTGTGATGTAGCCCATATTAGTTAAGAAGAGTAGGTATTTGTTTAGCTGATCATAGCTTAGGCTGGCGTGTTTCATGATTGCGTATTTTCTTCCACCTTCATCGTATCGCCTAATCGTCTTAAGTACGTCTCTAAAAATCGTGACTCTATCCCTATATTTGAATGAACACATCCTTACTGGGTCGAAGCCAAACATTATTAACAACCAATATAAATAATTGATTTCCATGCTTTTTAGTGTTTTGCTTACGCGGCTTTTGGGTCGCGGGTTTGCGAAAATTATTATGGTGGCGCCGCCGGTAGGAATCGAACCTACGACCGACTGGTTAACAGCGTCAGCCCCTGATAAGCCCTACCAGAGTCAGCTGCTCTACCTAACTGAGCTACAGCGGCAACATAACGACTATTCTGACGAAACTGGGAATATTTAAATCTTCATACATCAAAACACAACAGTCTGAGGGTAAAGGAATGTATAGACCAATGCAATTCCTAGTATATCTCTGCTTCTCCTTAGGATTTCTAATCCTCCTACACCAATACATTTTACATGGGGTATTGTTTGAAATAGCAGACATCCACCACGAAACCTTTTCCATTGCCTTCTTCTCCCTTGGCTTAGGCATTTTGCTTGGAACTACCCGTAAAACTGGAAAACCTTAATTTCACTGTTACTCTACAAAATAGGGAAGAGGGCCCGTAGCTCAGTATGGTCAGAGCGACAGGCTCATAATCGTCTGGATGAGAGACCTGTTGGTCGGGCGTTCAAATCGCCCCGGGCCCACTACCCTCAAGTTTACTTGAGACCACATCTTACCAACAAGAGACTATGAGAAAAATCAATATCAGGATGGATTATTTGAAGCGTGAATATCCCACTAAGCCCATCATAGGCATAGGTGCAGTTATTATATGCAATGGCAAAATCCTCTTGGTCAAACGAGGTTCTGAGCCAGGTAAAAATAAATGGAGCATTCCAGGCGGTCTTGTTGAGCTTGGTGAAACTGTACAAGAGACAACCGTTCGAGAAGTTAAGGAAGAGACTAACCTCGATGTACAAGTTCGTAGCTTGATCGACGTAGTAGATAACTTGGAGCCAGACGAAAAAGGTAGATTGCGATACCACTTCGTTATTCTCGATTTTCTTGTTCACTTGGAGGGAGGAAGTCTCCGAGCAGGAAGCGATGTTCTCGACGTGCGCTGGGTCCCTTTAAGCGATGTGGAAGAATATGATTTGACAAAGTCCTTTAGAGAGTTCTTTGAAAGGAACCGAGGAATGTTACAAGGATTTGATTCTTGTTAGAAAATGAATACAAAAAGATTAGCCTTTGATATATGCGTATACCTCACTCTTTTCACTTGCGTCGTTTCCTTCAACCTAAGCTTCTTTCGCGTTAGACCTTAGCTTCGCCCTTTCATTGATCCATTTTAGATATATGTCATTTTACGTTGTATTTTGATTTTGGTAATATATCAAATACGGGAACTTGAATAAAGTAGACATTGACATCAAATCGGTTTATCCTGTTCGCTCCTCCTATTTTTTAGCACCCAGCAACGAATAATCTCTCGTTGATGCATAGATATGTCTTATTGAATCGTAAGATTTAATTAACCGTAATCGTGAACATTATAAAGGGGAAAACTGTTCAATGGGAAAATCAAAAACGATTCCATTAGCCCGAGGTTTGGTAGGTGGTGAAACCAGCCCCATTTATGGTCAACTTGAAGTATTCCTCACCAACTATAAGAACGTGAAAATTGTGATTAGGCGGAAGCCCTATTCCAATCGTTCAGACGTTAAATTTTCAATACCATTCACCGACTTGCAGGACATTATAGACATCCTGGATAAGGCTTTAGAGAAGCTTGACAGCTACTGGCTCTCAAGAGTTGCCACAAGAGAACTCGAGGAAAAAAATCTGCGTGCGAAGCCATTGCCCTGAAAAAACTGGTCCACAAACGCTAATGAAGTATTGTTAGCAGACTTCCAAACCTACTTGAGTGTGAGAGCTCGTAGAACTATTCTTCCAGAGTCGCATATATTGATATATCCCGACCAGTTTACCTAATCGAAAGGGAAGGTAACTTTTCGATCTCTAGTTGTTTAGTGGAATAGAACTCAAAAAAGTAATCACAGAATGTGATTAGAGCAACAGAACATGTGTACTTGCAGATATGCCGAATATTTCTGTACAGATATATTTTAATCGAGAGTTGCTATGTCACATTTAATATGTGTGCGCGTAAATCTGGCAAATATATGTCTCACAAACGTAAATCTCGCAAGAGCAAAAAGCCTATATTCATAGTTGCTGTTTTGGCTGTTATTGCAGTAGTAATAGTGTTGTTTAGTATGGTTGGCAAAAATGGTTCAAGCACAGATAGGGTTTTGCTTAGGACGAACATGGACGACATAGTAATTGAGTTGTATGATGACATGCCTATTACAGCAGGAAATTTCAAGGAGCTGGTCCAACAAGGAGTATATGATGGCACTATTTTTCATAGAGTAATTGATGGCTTTATGATCCAGGGAGGAGACCCTACTGGAACGGGACATGGTGATCCTTTAATACCTACAATACCGGACGAATTTACGGACCATAACAGAAACAATAGAGGCACAATGGCTATGGCAAATGCAGGACCAAATACGGGAAGCAGCCAGTTCTTCATAAATCTTGTAGACAATAACTATTTGGACAGTAAACATCCTGTTCTTGGGAAAGTGATAGAGGGGATGGATGTTGTTGACAGCATCGAAAAGGTAGAGACAGATGAAGATGACAGGCCACTGCAAGAAGTTAGAATAATCAAAGCACAACTTGTTGATTGACACACGTGTGCGAACAATTCTTGTTTATGTTTCTCCTCAGGGTTCTCTGTTCCCTTCAGTCTCTTTATTGCATAGGTTTTTGTGGTACTAAGAAGTCGTGTGAACGCGAAAGCTATTTATTATGAATATATGAATTCTTTTGAAAGGTGAGATTGCGACGAAAATACACTTCTGGGCGTTGCTCATAGGCGGACTCATACTGATCTTTGGCTTAGTTGGAATTGCAAACGAAATCGGTGGATTTAACATCGACGTTCCCTGGGTTTCTGTTATTGTGATATTGATGGGAATTTGGGTGTTAAGCAAGGCATTCGAGAAAAGATAATCGGCATGCAAAGCAAGCTTCTGAGTTCACGACTTTCTAGCAAAGAAAAAATTTCTAAAGTTTACAAAATTTTTCATTAACTTGTAATTTAGAAGGCTGGAAAATCCTCCTAGCTAAAACCTATTTTAGAAATTATTATCATCTTAGCGATGTCAATCTGTGTTTAGACTGATTTTTTGGGATTGGAGAAATTTTTATCTCTCACAATAGAGAGGTTTTTCAGCGGATTTTTGAAAGTTGGTCACGATATGTAAAAGTCTACTACTTTCTTCATTTTTCTTGAGGGGAGCCACCCTGTTTTCTTCAGTTCTTCAACTACCTTGGCGATTTGCGATTCTATATTTGTGACCCGAGCGATGTCTGATAGGGTTATTATGCCGATGAGTTGTCCATCCTTCGTTATTGGGAGTTTCTTTATATTCTTCTTAAACATTAGTTTTGCAGCGTCTTCTATGTACATGGTAGGTCCTCCCACTACTAGGGGTTTAGACATTATATCTGATACTTTGGTAAGTTCTGCATCCCTAGATTCTGCTACAACTCTTTTTAGAATGTCTCTTTCTGTTATTATTCCTTGGATTTCTCCATTCTTACTTACAATCAGGCATCCAATATCGTGCATGTTCATCAAGTTCACAGCGTCTTTAATTGTTGCATCAACCCGTATGCTAACCACTTTTTCAACCATAATTTCATTAACATCCAATTTAAGTACGCCCCGCAAATCTATGTTTTGATTTTGATGTAAAAGCTATTGTGCGTAAACATTAGCAACATTCAAGTCTCTTCTATAGGCACACACACTTATCTCTCATTTCTACAAACCCTGCAGATCTTCTGAACGCGCGCGTAAATGGTCAGAAAATCTAGGAAATCAGGTTTCAACCTTTCTAAGACGTGTGAAAACCACTTGAAACAGCTGATTAACAGCTTTCAGAGCATCTACTCTTCAAATATGTGTGAGAAGTGTGTGGTTGGTAGCCCGGGAGAGATTCGAACTCTCGTCAGCGGGTCCAGAGCCCGCAATGCTTGACCGCTACACCACCGGGCTTCATACAGTCAAAAAAATTAATCACCTCTAATAAATATAATCCAGCTTAACATGTTTTTCCGTGAGTTTTTCTTTGTTCATTGCGCGTCCTAGCTTATCTCTTGGAGTTTTCGTCAATCGCTGTGAGAAAGGTTGATGTAATTGACTCTTGCTCAGGAATGAAGTTCTTGATGTGAAATACCTTTTTTATTTTAGTTTTGTTAATCTGAAAGGCGAAATCGAAAGATTTATATATTAAGACCAAGCCTAAGGCTTTAGTACGGCGGCCAAATGGGCGATTTTTAATTCCGAAGTTTGTGATGAGGAAATTAATGGTTGTGACCGGTTTACGCTAGTCTGGGTCATGGAAGAGTATTGCTATGAGCAAGAAGACTATGGCGCGTCAGCGCTTAACGGATAAATGTCCTGAGTGTGGTAGCTTGAATCTTATCCATGATTCTGACTGCGGGGAAACTGTTTGTGGTAATTGTGGGCTTGTTTTGCGTGAGCAGATAATGGATAAAGGCCCTGAGTGGCGGGCTTTTACGCAGGAAGAGAAAGCTTCGCGTAGCCGGGTTGGGATACCCACATCATATTCGGTTCATGATAAGGGCTTGTCTACAGCGATTGGCCGTGTTGACAGAGATGCTTTTGGTCGCAAATTGCCCCTCTCGACGCGGTTGCAGATGTGGCGGTTGAGAAAGTGGCAGATTCGGTCACGTGTTCATTCGAGTGTTGACCGAAATTTGGCGCAGGCCATGTCTGAGTTGGATCGGTTGTCGGATAAGATGTATGTTCCGTCTTCGGTTAAGGAGAAGGCTGCGGTGGTTTATCGTAAGGCCTTGGATAAGGGTTTGGTGCGAGGCCGCTCTATTGCAGCTATTGCAGCTGCTTCTCTGTACGCGGCTTGTCGGACTACCCGTACACCGAGGACTTTACGAGAGATTTCTGAAGCTAGCTTAGTGGACAAGAAGGATGTAGCGCGGTGTTATCGATTGGTGTTACGTGAGTTGGATATTAAGATGCCTATTGCTGACCCGTTGACTTATGTTTCAAAGATTGCTGAGCAGACTGGGATTAGGGGGCCGACGCAGGGTGTGGCAATTAAAATTTTGCGTGATGCGAAGCGTAAGCGAGCTGCGGCTGGAAAGGATCCAATGGGTTTAGCTGCTGCCGCTTTGTATATTGCTTGCTTAATACGTGGAGAGAAGAAGACGCAGAAGGATATTGCTGAGGCTGCGGGTGTCACTGAGGTTACTGTTAGGAACCGGTATAAGACTTTGAAGAGGCAACTGGATATAGTGTTGCCAGACTAGCTTTTCAATATGTGGCTCTTAAATCGGGCTTTATAGTACAGGCTTCTAAAATACTGGAGAATGCTCAAGATACAGATGTCACTCGGATGATGTATGTAAGGCTAATCCCTATAAGCAATGTTTAGAATGTATAAAATGGCTAATCTAAAAGCCACACAAGCAATACAAACACCGCGAACAGCGTCATTCTCTCTTAATATAGCACTGCATAATATGCGGACAAACGGCGCATTCGTCAGGAATGTCAAGTTCTTCAGGACGACTACGTAGATATCCTAAGAAGTGCCTACAGCTTTTAGAAGGCCTAGTTGCCTGCGGGCTCGAAACAGCCTCTCCTGATATTCTATTTTTATCCGTGGCTCCCAATTGTGAGAATAATGTTTCCTCCTCATCAATAGCTTTTATGTGCACATGCCCCAAATGGTCCCCTCCACCGCCTTCTAATAGCATCTCCAACCGCAACATGCAATGTGGACAAGCATAATACGTTTCACGGGGAAGCTTGGAATAATCTGTAACCATCACCGGCTGCTGAAACGGTCGCCCGCATTTAGTGTAGGGACAGGTAAGGTCTTCCGACTTCAAAGAAACCAACTTCATAGCGTCTATTAATACTTCAGATATTGTTTCTTAATAAACATTACTGTATAAATGTACAACACTAATACACCTAGAAATAGGAGAGGGTTCCTTGTTTTTTCAGGACAATCTCCCAATATATAGGAAGTAAATTACGGAAAGACTAAATATTCCTCCACATCCTCATTGATGACGTAGTCTAATCATTAAGTTGAGACAAATATTATGCAATCAGAAAGACTTCAAGACAGAATTAGTTTGTTAAAAATTATTTCTGAGAAGGCAAAGTTAGAGGAAGGCGGAGAAGCTGTTGAAAAAATACTCCGAGAAATTTTCAGAAGCCAAAAAATAAGCACCAGAGACCTCGCTTATTTCACGCAACTTCCAGTACCCGTTACCGCAGCTGTCAGAAGAGAGTTGGAACATGAAGGTTTGGTAGCCAGAAACGGAGGCGCTTTTTTAACCGAAAAAGGAGAGAAATTTGTCAAGGAGCAGCTGGGACTCATTTATTCTCAGAGACTCATATGCCCAAAGTGTCAAGGAAGAAGCATCCAAATTCCAGATAAATTCGTGCCCTTGCTGAAAAAGTTGAGAACGCACCTGAGCACACGACCAAGACCTTTGCCATGGTTAGATCAGGCACACGGAACACCCGAAACAGCTCTCTTAAGAGCTCTTTTTATGCTGGAAAAGGGCGATGTTGAAGGCAGAAGAATCCTGTTTTTAGGCGATGACGACTTCACATCTATCGCAGTTGGATTGCTGAGAGCTGCAAGAGAGATTACAGTCGTTGACATGGACTTGAGATTGCTGGGAGCTATTCAACATGTTTCTAAGGGGGAAAGCTTCAATATCACTTGTGTCGAATGCGATCTTAGGAAACCGCTTCCTAAACATCTACATCATAAATATGATGTTGTCTTCACAGATCCGCCCTATACAATTACCGGTTTAACCCTGTTTATTTCACGCGGCATTACAGCTCTTCAACTACAAAAGGGCGCAAGCGTGTACTTGGCTTATGCCCACAAAGCTCCCAAAAGAATGTTGATGGTGCAGAAGACTTTGAGTGCTATGGGACTTGCAGTTGTCGAGCAAATCCCAAATTTTAACACTTATGAAGGTGCAGGAATGTTTGCTAACACAACTTTTCTAGCGCGACTTGAAACCACAGAGAAAACGAAGCCTCTAATTACGGGGGCTTTCAGCGACAAGCTCTATACGGGCGAGATTACCCAAACTGTGCGGACATATCAATGTCGATGTGGCGAAAAATTAATGGTAGGTGTGACTGAAGCGATTAGAACTGTTGAAGATCTAAAGGGGAGGGGCTGTCCCAAATGTGGAAGCGTGAAAGGTTTCAAGCTGATAAAGAAACAAAAGCTGAAGGAAGCCTTGGTCGATAGGTTGGTATTACGCAATTTTGCGTGGGCAGATTTTCCTGCGGTACTTGAGTTTGAAAGAGAAATTGCGAGGAAATCTTTTCCAAAGGCGCCGATTCTAGATGAGGCGTATCATAGGCAGAAGCTGGAAAAAGCGGTAAAAAGGGGTCATGATAACCTTAAAGTTGCGCTTTTGGATAACGAGATTGTTGGCTGGCTGTGGCTGAGAACGGAAAAAGACAGAAGCACAAACGAGAAATTCGGATACATAAAAACCATCATCGTGAAACCCAAGCATCGCCATCAGGAATTCGGAAGGAAACTCATGAAAGCAGCAAACCATCACTTCCTGAACAAGGGAATTCGCAGAATAGACCTTATAGTATCCACTACTAACCATGACGCTGCCTTGTTCTTCGAAGAGGTCGGCTTCGAAAGGCAACACTCAACAATGAGAAAAAGACTAGAAAACGAAGAGGAGTGAAAAATTTGAAGCAAATCAGAGAATCATTAGTGGATTTATACGGATGCAGAGCTGACCTTGACAACGCCAAATTCTTGACGGATGTCTTAGAAGCGGCCGCTCAAAAGATGGGAAGCAAAATAATTAAAACCACGTATCATAAGTTTTTGCCAACAGGCATAACTGTCATTGTCATACTTGCCGAGACCCACATTTCAATCCACACTTGGCCAGAACACAAATACGCTGCCTTAGACATCTTCATATGCAGCGAAGAAATAGACCCTGAAGTAGGATGGCAAGCCGTAAAGGACGCTTTAAACCCATCTTCCTTTGAAATTCACAAGATTACACGAAAAATAGAGTAATGCCATCAGCATTACCTTTATAACTTCAATCTGTCGATTAGGCAAATGTAGGCGGGTGAGTGGGTGCCTCCCATCCGTTCCGCCATAAAAACCCCGGAATAGTGGAGGTGAAAATTTGAGAATGGATGCAAGAGATCTCACTTTGATGGCTGTCTTTACCAGCTTATATGTTGTTATCAACTTGGTTCAAGCTGTCACCCCCGGTGGGAATCCGGCGATTTCTGGGCCAGTACAGTTGCGTGTTGCAGACTGTTTAATCGCTCTTGTGGCGTTGCTTGGATGGCCTGTTGTGGCTGGAGTGACTGTTGGGTGCCTTTTAACTAACGCTTATGCCTTCGTCGGTCCAGTTGACGTAGTTTTTGGGCCAATAGCTAATTTGGCTGCGGCAGTTTTAGTTCTGTTGCTTCGAAAACGTCGATTACTGGCATGTATAGTTGCTGCTTTCCCAATAGGTATCATTGTTGGCGGTGGATATCTTTGGTGGTTTTTCGCGCCACCAGACATTTTTGGCTTAAACTTACCTGTGTGGATGGCTATGATGATAAGCATTACTGTGAGCAGTTTGATAGCTATAGCAGTTATAGGCTATGCTTTGCTGAAAGTATTAAGTATGCCTGAAGTGGTGGAGCCGTTGAAGTCTCGTGGACTAAAAGTTTACAAATGACTTGGACAAAAAGGGAGCTGAGAGAGTCACTTTTTCTTCTCGAAAAGCTCTCTGTATTTTTCCTCGATACGTTCCATTATCTCTTTGCTTTCTGTTAGAAAATCAGTTACGCCTTCGCCCTTAGCCATTTTGACGAGTTTTTTTGACGCATCAATCCACTTTTTGGAAGCTGCAACCCAAGTCTTTGCAATGTCAGATTCTTCAGCTACAAAATCTATCGCTTCCTCAGGGCACATCTCCTTGCATTTAGGATTGCCATCGCAAAGATCACAAATGACTACAGTGTTGCCGTTTTCATCGTACCTTATGGCGCCATATTCGCATGCTTCTAAGCACCACTTGCAACCATCACATTTCGCGTCATCAACTAGTATGGCTCCAGTTTCCTCAGATTGAAATAACGCATCTCTAGGACAAGCTCGTATGCAAGGTGTGTCTTCACATTGTCTGCAAGTAACTGCTAGATGTATGAAGGGAGGGCCTCGAATAATGCGAATTCGAGATTTCAGGGGGTTAAGCACCTCTTCTTTTTCCCACGAACAAGCAAACTCGCATATGCTGCATCCGACACACTTTTCAGGGTTGACAGATAGGAACCTTTGATTAACTTCCTTTTCCTCTGCGTCCATCGTAATAGATCTCCTAGTTTAACGCGTTATCTATCTTATTCTGAAGCTTTTTCCACAGCCTCATGGAACAACTTCTCTACCGCTGTACGCCTAGCCTTTTGAGCAAGGACATCCGCCGTCACGAAGTCTAGGGCTTCTTCGGGGCACCATTCAACACATTGGGGTGAACCTAGTTCCTTACATGTATCGCACACGTAAACCACCTTTGTCTCTGGATGCAACATGATTGCACCGTAATCGCATGCTTCAATGCACCAGCCGCACCCGTTGCATTTATCTTCGTCAACCATGATTATTCCCGTGTTTTCTTCTTGAGACAACGCGTCTCTTGGACAAGCAGCAACACATGGTGGATCTTCGCAAAGTCTGCACGCCACTGCTAAGTTCACAAGAGGACCAAGCCGTATAACACGTATTCGAGACTTTGTCGGATTGAACGTTTTTTCCTTCACCATAGAACACGCGTACTCACAAGTACAGCAGCCGACGCATTTTGCGGGGTCGGCTGATACAAACTTCTTTTCGTGAAGCTTTGCCAAGTTACTTCTCTCCTTTTTTCTTCACTATATAAGCAAACTCGCCTAGGTTCAGCTCGTTGAGTTTCTCAGTGGTGGGAATGCCGTCTTTTGTCCATCCACGCACTTCATAGTAGTCATCTAGTCCCAAGTCAAACTCCTCTTTATTGACAACGCTTCCCTTTGCAACTCCCTCGTCAGGTATGGGTACTGTCATTATCTTTGGCGGTAAAGAATCATATTTCCTCGTTCCAACGCCCTCTCGGATATTGAAGAGTTTTGCCAGGTTGTTTATTCTTTCACCTGCTTTTTCTAGTTCTTCAACGGTTATTTCGATGCCTGTTGCGAGAGTATAGTCCAAGGAGCCGCCGAA
>JAGLZW010000002.1 GCA_023131225.1 Candidatus Bathyarchaeota archaeon
TGGACTACTATGTTCCAGGGTGCCCACCACCTATCCCACTTATAATCCAAGCCATTGAAGCAATATTCAAAAACGAGCTGCCTCCAAAAGGAAGCGTTCTAATGCCAAACAAATCCATCTGCGACGAATGCCCCAGAGAGAAAAAAGATAAAAAACTTTCGAAAATAAAGAGAATTTACGAAATCGACGACGATTTCAAAACGTGCTTCTGGGATCAAGGAGTAATATGCATGGGACCAGCTACACGAGCAGGCTGCGGCGCACAATGCCCAAAGGTAAATATGCCATGCACGGGATGCAACGGTCCAGGCTTCAATGTGAACGACCAAGGTGCCGCCGCTATCAATGCGCTTGCCTCTATTGCCACTAGTTCAGAAGTGGTTGATCAAATTGTGGACCCAATAGGAACCTTCTACAAGTATTCTTTACCTCATTCCATTCTACGTAGGAAAGTGATGAAGAAATGAAACAAATATCCATCGACCCTATAACACGGCTGGAAGGCCACGGAAAAATCACAATATTCCTCAACGACGAGGGAAACGTGGAAAATGCTTACTTGCAAATCCCCGAACTGAGAGGATTTGAACGGTTCTGCGAAGGAAGAAGAGCTGAAGACATGGCAATAATAACAACGAGGATATGCGGTGTCTGCCCAGTAGCCCACCACCTGGCAGCCGCAAAAGCAATTGACGCTGCGTTCAACGTGGAACCTACAGAAACAGCTAAGAAATTGAGAGAGCTCATGTATTGTGGCTACATCATCTACGACCACATATTGCATTTCTACTTCCTAGGCGGACCAGACTTCATCGTAGGACCAGACGCCCCACCTGAGAAAAGAAACATTCTCGGAGTGATAGAAAAGGTCGGCTTGGATATCGCAAAAGAAGTGATTAAACACCGAGCTTATGGACAAAAAATAACTGGCATCCTCGGAGGTAGACCAACCCATCCAGTGAGCGCTTTGCCAGGAGGCGTTTCAAAGCCTTTATCCGAAGAGGAAAGACAAGAAATTGAAGAAATGGTTAGAAGTTGCATGGAGTTCGCAAAGTTCTCTCTGAAAATTTTCGACGACGTAGTTCTTAAGAACAGTGACTACGTAAACTTGATTAAAAGCGAACCGTACGCATTGGAGACCTACTACATGGGAACTGTTGACAAAAACAACAAAGTGAATTTCTACGACGGCGATGTCCGTGTGGTTGACCCTGAAGGAAAAGAATTTGTCAAATTCGCACCAAACGAATATTTAGACATTATCGAAGAACACGTGGAACCGTGGACCTACGTTAAGTTTCCATACCTCAAGAAGATTGGCTGGAAAGGCTTGGTAGCGGGACCGGACAGCGGCATCTACAGAGTTGGACCTCTCGGAAGACTGAATGCTGCGGACGGTATGGCAACGCCCATAGCTCAAAAAGAGTATGAGAGAATGTACAAAACACTCGGTGGAAAACCCGTTCATGCCACCTTGACTTTCCATTGGGCCAGACTGATAGAACTCATGTATGCCACTGAACGAGCTTTAGAATTGGTCAAAGACGAGGAAATCACAAGCAAGGATATTAGAAACCCAGTTGGTGCGCCCGGTGAGGGAGTAGGAATTGTCGAGGCGGCGAGAGGCACCTTAATCCATCATTATATATTAGATGAAAAAGCCTTGGCCAAGAAAGTTAACTTAGTAGTGGCAACAACTCACAATGCGCCAGGAATCTGCATGTCCATTAAAAACGCGGCTAAAGGACTTATACGTAACGGCGAAATCAGTGACGGGGTTTTGAACAGGGTGGAGATGGCGTTTAGAGCTTATGATCCGTGCTTTGCATGCGCTACCCACCTTGCTATTGGTGAGAGGCCTTTGGAAGTTAAGATTTACGATGCCGAGAAAAGGCTATTGAAAATGATTAAAAGATGAGAAGGGTACAAAATGGACAGAGTTAAAGTTGGAGTGTTCCTAGCTGACAGTGGAAAGCAACTCTCTAAAATCTTAGACTACAACGACTTGACAAATTATGTTAAAAACATTTCAGGCGTGGTTTACGTGGCGAGAGGCAACGAGTTTTGGCGTGGCCAAGGACTACAAAATATAATAAACGCCATAAAAGATGAAAAAATAAACAGAGTCGTCGTAGGGGGGACTCTTCCAAAGCTAAGTGAAGTGAAGATCGCTCAAGCAGCAGAGAATGTTGGTTTCAACCCATATTTGATGGAATTCATCGACCTCAAGGATCACTGTGCAATGCCTCACCAAGAAACACCGTCTGAAGCCACAGAAAAAGCTAAAGCCATGCTCCTAGCTGCCATCGAACGTGCAAAGCTTCTCGAGCCCTTAGAAAAACTTGAGTTTCCTGTCCTCAAATCTGTACTGGTCATAGGTGGAGGTATCGCTGGGATACAGACATCTGTGGACTTGGCAGATTTGGGATTCGAGGTGAACTTGGTTGAAAAGACACCATTTCTCGGAGGCTTGGCTGCTCGTGCAGGTCGATTCTTCCCAACTGATGACTGCGCCATCTGCATACAGTCTCCAGCCTCAGACTTGAAAACCATCACTCATACCTCGCGGAAGTGCGTGTACCGCTCTGGTTTCAGCGAGATTCCCAACTTAAGCATATTAACCAATTCAAAAGTCGTAGCTATTGAAGGAGTTCCTGGGAAATATAAAGTTACGATAGAAAAGAAACCGCGATACATCAACGAGGAATGCATCCGTTGCGATTTGTGCACTACAGTTTGCCCCGTAGAAATACCAGATGAATATAATGCAAAGCTGAAAACCCGCAAAGCCATTTACATGAACATTCCAAACGTTCATCCACCTGTCTACGTCATCGACGACAGCGTATGCAAGTTCCACGACTGTGCCAAGTGCGTTGAAGTCTGCCCTACTAATGCTATTGCGTTGGACCAGAAAACTGAGCATATAACTCTAAACGTGGGCAGCATAGTAGTCGCCACTGGCTTTGAAGAGTTTGATTCCAGCGTCATAAAGGAGTATCACTACGATGACTACTCAGACGTAATAACCAATCTTGAGTTTGCCAGGATCCTTGACGGTTTCGGTCCTACTGGGGGTCAAATCATTCGACCTTCAGACCACAAGCCTGCCAAGAAAATCGTTATGATTCAATGCGTCGGTTCGCGAGACAGGCGCTACAACTCTTACTGCTCAAGCATCTGCTGTATGATTTCCCTAAAACACGCCACATTAATTAAATCAACCTATCCCGATATAGACGTCACTATATGTTACATAGACATAAGAACCACCGGAAGAGAACATGAACATTACTACGAACGAGCTAGAGAGATGGGAATCAAATTTGTCAAGGGCAGACCAACCGAAATCTACAGAGACCCGGAAACCAATAAATTAGTTGTCGATGTTGAAGACGCTCTTCTACAGAGATTTCTCGAATTAGAAGCCGATTTAGTGGTTTTAGCTCCAGCCATGGTGCCCGCTAAAGGTACTAAAGAACTTGCTGAGATGCTGGGCATCGAATTAGAAGAAGACGGTTTTTTCAAGGAGTATAATGCCAAGCTAAGACCAACCGAGACCAAGCTGAAAGGGATATATTTGTGCGGTGGGGCAACATTCCCAAAAGACGCGCCAACTACTTCTTTGCATGCTCACTCAGCAGCACTAAAGGTTATGAAGCTCTTGACTACCGGCAAGATAGTTAAATATCAGAGAACTGCCGTGGTCAACGAGGAATATTGTGGTGACTGTGAATTCTGCCCGGTCACGTGCCCTTACGGAGCGATAAGTTTGGTCCCAACGACTGAAAACCACTTTGTCGCTCAAGTATCTGATCTCTTATGTGAGGGATGTGGTATTTGCGTAGGGACTTGTCCCCTTAACGCTATTGAACTTAGGCATTCGACAACAAACCAGATGTTGGCTCAAATGAAAGCCCTCCTGTCTATAAATGGAACGCCAAAGCCTTTGGTTCTGGCCATATGCTGTTCAGAGTGTGGACACACCGTCGTAGATTCTTCAGGAATGGCCAAGATGCAATACCCAGCCAACGTGAGGGTAATGAAAGTGCCCTGTACGGGAATCCTGCAAATCTATCAATTCTTGGAGGCTTTCAAGGCAGGGGCTCATGGAGTGATGGTTATAGGATGCAAAAGTGACGGCTGCCACTACGAGGTTGGCATCAAAAAAGCTGAGAAGAAGGTGAAACTTGCCAAAGTTTTGCTAAAGGAGTATGGTATTGAACCAGAGAGATTGGAGATGTTCAATATGGTGTTTATTGAAGGAAACAAGTTTGCTGAGGCTGCGCGAATGATGACTGACAAGTTAGAGAAGCTAGGTCCATTGCAACTAATGACAGGTTCCAAAGTGGAAAAGGTGACTTAGAATGGAACAAGCGCAAGAGCAAAAAACCACTAACATGGCATTCTCCAATATAATTACGAGTCGTTTAGGTGGCAAAACAATAACCCTATGCTACCAGTGTGGAACATGCGCCAGCAGTTGCCCAGTGGCTAAAATCACCCCACGTTTCAACCCGAGAGAAGTCATCAAACTATCACTCTTAGGAGCAGAAAAGGAGGTTCTTTCAAGTGACTCTATATGGCTTTGCTGTTCATGCTACAACTGTCAAGAACGGTGTCCTCAAAAAGTTGAGATAGCCGACGTAATTTACGCACTGAGAAACATCGCCTTCAAAAAAGGCTACTTCCCAAATATCTATTCGGAGTTTGCATCCGCTCTATTAAACAACGGACGCATAGTAAAGATTTCCCAATTCGTCGAAAACAAAAGACCAACCCGCGGCTTGCCCCCCCTTAAACCAACAGGTGTGGAAGCACTGAGAAAAATTCTTTCTGCGACAGGTTTTGACAAGCTGCGACTCAAAGAGGAATCACAATGACTAGCTACGCTTTATTCCTTGGTTGCACCATACCTGCTCGTCAGCCCAACTATGAGTTGTCTGCAAGAAAGACTTTAGGAAAACTTGGAATCGAGCTAGTTGACTTAGACAACATGACGTGCTGTGCACCTCCGCCAGTGCAATCCATAAATTTTGAAACCAGTCTAGCCATAGCCGCATACAACATTTGCCTAGCCGAAGAAGCTGATCTGAATCTAGTCACGTTGTGCAGCGGTTGCTTTGAATCTCTTGCGATGACAAACAGCATGTTAAAGGATAACGAAGAACTAAAGGCGAAGATAAACAAGATTCTATCCCAAGCTGGAAAGGAGTTCCAAGGTAACAAAGAGGTTAAACATTTCCTCCAAGTCTTGATGAACGATGTAGGACTGGAGCGACTTAAACAAAATGTCTCCAAGCCTTTAAACAACTTAAAGATAGCAGCTTTCTATGGTTGTCACGCGCTTAGGCCAAGCGAGCTTCTGAAACTCGACGATCCAGAACGTCCCCGCATTCTTGAAAATTTAATTGAAGCATTAGGCGCTGAAAGTGTCGAGTATCGAAACAAATTGAAGTGTTGTGGCGGGCTTTTGAGGGGATATTCTGATGATTTGGCGCTCAATCTTGCCAGAGAGAAACTTGAAAACACGTCCAAAGCTGGCGCCGACTGCATTGCAACCCTCTGCCCATTCTGCTTCGTTGCACTGGACATAGGACAGATACAAGTGAGAGCGAAATTCAATAAAAGCTACGATATACCAATACTTCATTATTCCGAACTCTTAGCCTTCGCATTGGGCATAGATCCGAAAGAATTAGCACTTGAAATCCACAAAATAAAGACAGACAAGATACTCAGCAAAATATTCTAGAAACCGCACGCATTGGGTCTCAAAATATTGACAGGAAAACGCGCTGCCCCACCAAAATCAGAAAGAAACTTGTGGTCGCTGTTTTGACGCCTCACGCACGGCTCAAAGAAAACTTAGCTTTGGCAGAAACAGGTGCAACCACAGCCTCTAGATTCCAGCGATGGATTTGCGTGGAGCCTTTACGAAATCAGCCGCGTCAGCAACGTAGGCCTCATGATTAACGCTTACGCATCACCTCAGTAACCTACGAATTTGTAAAGCTATACAATTTTGACCCTTTGGAACTAAGCCTTTATGGCTGTGAAGAATACGAGCTAATTGTCACCATTAAGTCGAAACATTTGAGATTAGTAGAAGATGCAGTTATGCAAAAAGGAGATGCCCTCTTGAAAATCGGCAGAACTACTGCAGAGAAAGCCCTGCTCCTAAAGTATAGGAGCAAGATGGCTAAAATAGAGGCGCGAGGTTATAAACATTTCAAGCATGAAGGAAGTGGCCAGGTTGATTCAGTCTTGTGACGTTGGAAGTCTTCCTTGCACCTATAGGTCAGACAAATTGTTAGAAGGGGCAAGGCATTTTGCAGCTAGTCTAAGCGACGACTCTGCCAAGTTTTTTGAACAGATGGTTGTTAACGCTTTTTTAGATAAGCTAAAAGCAGGCATTGCAATTCCAGCTTTTCCGCAATTTCGTGACATGAATAAAATGTTTCTTTCAACCTTTGAAGGTTTAGAAAAGGTAGAAAGCGGCTACATTGAGACCAGACGTCTAACTTTAAAATCGGGGTATGGTAGGCTACCAGAAGTGGCAACTATAGAGAAAAACGCTAGAAAAATTCACGCGCAAACGGATAACCCCTTTCAGCTTAGAATCTGCATCACCGGACCTTATACGTTAGCCTCATTTTTTCCCTATAGAAATAGCCAAACCTACAGACATCTAGGTGAAGTGCTTTCAGAAACCGTAGAGAAGAACATTTTTGCAATGAAGCAAGGTAAAGTTGTCCTAGTCTCTGTAGATGAGCCGCTTTTCGGCTTAGTTGACGACCCTTCAATAGACAGAGGCACTGAAGGTAGAGAGAGCCTTCTTGCAGCGTGGGAATCCTTAACGAGTAAGGCTAGGAATAAAGGCGTAGAGACTTGTATCCATCTTCACTGCACCTCGGACGACTTGTTTTGGGCAGTCAAGTCACTCAGAATCATAGAGTCACATATGGATGACCCTCTTTATGAAATAAAAACTACTAAGCAACGGTTGGAAAAGGAGGATAAATTGTTAAAGGCCAGCATAGCCTTAACTGATTTTGATCGATTAATAAGGGAAAAGTTGGGCTCAAATGCATTTGATGACGCTGTCGCAGACGTTTGGAAGAACATTTCAAAGGGGACGGTGAATCCAGAAACCTTTCTAGAAGATGTTGGCATCATGAAGAAACGGCTTATAAGAATTACTGAACGGTTTGGTAGGGAAAGAGTGGTGCTGGCTGGTACAGAATGTGGGTTACGAGGTTACCCAACATATGCCTCTGCAATAAGGTGTTTAAAGCTTGTCTCAAAGGCTGTAAAATCAATTGCTTAGTAATTGGGTGCCACCGTTACACATACATAGACTTGCTACTACACTCGATTATTTTGTTGCAATATACAAATGTTGGTGGAATGTCACAAATTGAAACACGCGTATCTGATAGTGGTTCGTGAATAGAAAAAGGGTGCGCCAACACGTTTTCTCCATTGTCCACGTCTTTTTCGCAGTTTGCATTACATATGCAGATTTTCTAGCATACTGTGATTTGTCATAGCTGAAATGGGCCTCGTTTGAGAACAAGAGATATATGCAGAACGTTGCTCTATTCATAATTGCGAGTGGGAGTCCTAGATGTAGATTCTTACATCTAAAACTCTTCATTTCCTTATCTCCCACTTCCACTCGCAACTCTTCTGCGAAAACAAACAGCTTAAAAATTGTGTACACATGATTTGGAATAGATGGTGTCACAGACTTTTTTTTTATTGGCACGGGATATAGGAGTAGAAAGGTAATGTTAATGATTGATTGTAGATGGCTTCCAATCTATCCTTTGAAGAAAAATTACAAGAGGAGAAAATTAGATTGGAAATGGGTTTAAAATTTCATTCGGGGACTTGAAGAGTTTCGTAGGACATCAAATGGAAGAGAGATAGAATTGGTATCATGACAAAACATTCCCAAATGGGATGTTGATGGAAGCCTAGAATAAACTGGGTCTTAATGGTTGTCTGTGTTTCGAAGTCGCTGTTTGCGGAATACAAGTCTGATTACTATCTTCTTTGCCATTGAAACCCAAGGAATTACTTTCTGTTCACCAAATATTCATGGATAGCTCGGGAAGCTTTCTTTCCAGCACCCATAGCACTAATCACTGTAGCCTGACCCGTTACAATGTCGCCACCAGCATAAACACCTTCAAGACTGGTCTTTCCAGTCGCCTCATCAACCAATATTGTATCCCACTTTGTAGTTTCCAATCCCTCAGTTGTTCGTTGAATAATTGGATTTGGAGTTCTTCCAACTGCGATAATTACCGTGTCTACATCCATAAGAAATTCCGAACCTCCGATTGGAACAGGGCGTCTGCGTCCGGATGCATCGGGTTCTCCGAGTTTCATTTTAATGCACTCCATCTGTTTTACCCAGCCTTTTTCATCGCCGAAGAATCTTGTTGGATTTGTTAAAAAATTGAAGGTTATGCCTTCTTCTTCAGCGTTTTCTATCTCTTCGGCACGGGCAGGCATCTCTTTTCTTGACCTGCGATACACTACGTAAACCTCCTCAGCACCAAGTCTCAAAGCGGAACGGGCAGAGTCCATAGCTGTATTGCCAGCGCCAATAACAGCCACTCTTTTGCCAAGCCTTATAGGTGTGTCATATTCCGGAAAAGCATACGCCTTCATAAGGTTCACACGAATCAAAAACTCGTTTGCTGAATATATCCCACCAAGGTTTTCACCAGGAAGCCTCAGGAATCGAGAAAGCCCCGCACCTGTTCCTATAAAAACTGCGTCAAATCCTTTTCCAAAAAGTTCAGGAATCGTAAACAGCCTACCAATCAGGGCATTAAGTCTAATGGTGACACCGAGCTTTCCAATATAGCTTGCTTCGGATGCCACGATTTTTTTAGGTAGCCTAAACTCGGGTATTCCATAAACAAGCACGCCGCCTGGTTTGTGAAGAGCCTCAAAAATGACAACTTCGTGTCCAAGTTTAGCTAAGTCCGCGGCAACAGTAAGCCCCGCGGGTCCAGCGCCAATAACCGCCACTTTTTTCCCAGTAAGCGGCTGCCTCGTGGGGGTTATTACACCTTTCTTCATTTCATAATCTGCTACAAACCTCTCCAGTCTTCCGATGTTAACTGGATCACCAGCCTTACCCATCACACAGGTTTCTTGGCATTGTCCTTCTTGAGGGCAGACGCGTCCACAAATGGCTGGGAGACTATTCTTCTCTTTAACTTTTTTTATGGCTTCGTCAAACTTGCGTTCACTAATCAGTTTCACGAAGCTTGAAATATCTATTTCCACTGGGCAACATTCAATGCATTTTGGTTGTGGACATTGTAGACATCTTTTTGCTTCAGCAACTGCTTGTTCTTCGGTGTAGCCGAGTGCCACTTCGTTAAAGTTTTGTATTCTTTCTTCTATCTGTTGTTTGGGCATTGGAACGCTTTCTTTACAAATTTCTGGTTTAGGTTTTTTTTCCATTTTAGTTGCCTCTGCATTTTTGCCAATGATCCAGAGCAAGTTTTTCTTCGGCAAGAAACGCTCTTTGACGCTTTATTAATTCGTTAAAATCCACAAGGTGTCCATCAAACTCAGGTCCATCAAAACATGCAAATTTGATTTTGCCTCCAACTGAAACTCGACAGGCACCACACATTCCCATTCCATCCAGCATTATCGGATTCAAACTAACTATTGTCTTTATTTTGTATGGTCGTGTAACCTCGGCGACTGCTCTCATCATCACAGTTGGACCTATAGCATATACGATGTCTATGGAGTATCCTTTTTCAATCAGTATTTTAAGCATGTCGCAGCCAAATCCTTTGTATCCCTTAGAACCATCATCAGTTGTAATGTAAACTTCGTCACATATGTGCCGCATTTCCTTTTCTAGAATAAGTAACTTCTCGTTCCGTGCGCCAATAATCGAAATCACTTTGTTTCCCGTCTTTCTGAATGCTTTGACTATAGGCAGACAAGGTGCTATGCCAACACCACCGCCGACGATTACCACTGTTCCATAGTCCTTTATGTCGCTTGGCTGTCCTAATGGGCCAACTACATCCTTTAGTTCGTCGTTGACATCTAAAGAACCAAATTTTTTGGTTGATACTCCAACTTCTTGGAAAATCAGCGTTATGGTACCATTTTCAGGGTCCCAATCGGCAAGGGTCAACGGAATTCTTTCTCCTTTTTCATCCACTCTTAATATAACAAACTGCCCTACCTGAGCCTTTTTGGCAATTTCGGGCGCATGGACACTGGCTAATTTCGTCTGAGGAGCCAATGTTTGCATGGCAACGATTTTGTACATGTTGTCACATCCGATACTTTTTTTGCCTATATATATAGAAATAGCTTACAACGTAAAACAAACTAATAAATCCATTACAATAAAAGCTTGAATGCGTGATGCCGACGATTTGTACTTTAAATCGGCTCACGAAGAGTTATGAAAATAGGCCTAAGAGAATACAATGAATGGTGCCAAAGGACAACTGAACGGCAGAAAGCAACAGTAACCGCAAGTTTTTTGTACAACTTAGCTTGTAAAAATGATTAGTCATGTTTTTCTGGCCTTGCTTTCTGTGGGAAAAGAAACTCGCGGAACCTTGAGTCGCCGGCGCACATGCGCAAACGCCCTCTGCGTTAAGATGTTGACTCGGTTCAGGAAGGAGGGTTCTTCTCCCTGCAGAAAGCGTTTGTTTTCAAATTGTTAACTTTTATAATAATAAGGTCGTTTAATGTAACCAAAAGCTTCTGTTGCAGCAACTATAGCTTGACCAACAGCCGTTCCAATCTGCTTTACTGACCCGTTGGTCACGTCTCCTGCAGCAAAAACACCTGAGACATTAGTTCTCTGGTGGACATCAACAATGATATAGCCTCCCTTGTCAACTTCAATCCCTGCCTCTCTGACGAGTTGGGTATTAGGGACTTCGCCGATTTGAACAAAGACGCCGTCAACCTCCACCTCACTTTCCTCTCCAGTTTTGTTGTTCTGCAAAATCACATTTTCAACCACATTGTTGCCTTTGACTTCTTTGACCACTGAATTCCAAAGAAACTCCACATTTTGCCTTTTCAAATTCTCCACAACAGTCAATTCAGCTCTTAACCGATTCCTACGATGCACAAGTTTAACTTTGGCTGCAATGTTCGAAAGATAAAGAGCTGATGTTGCAGCAGAGTTGCCACCTCCAACAACGACTACTTTTTTGTCTTTGAAAAAAGCGCCATCACACAACGCGCAGTAACTGACGCCTCTTCCTTGAAACTTCTCCTCGCCAGGCACGTCGAGTTGTCGATTGTGAGTTCCCGTGGCGATGATCACCGCAGACGCGGAATAAGTTTTTGCATTTGTTTTCACAAGCTTCTTTTCGCCTGTAATATCAAGCGACACTGCCTTTTCCAGTTCGTTTATCTGTGCTCCGAATTTCTTGCAGTGTACAGTCATTTTTTCAATCAGTTCGAGTCCGCTAATCGTTTCGAAGCCTGGATAATTCTCAACCAGTGGTGTGACTGCTGCTTCACCGCCTGGCATTTTCTCTTCAAGTATGAGCGTCTCTAGTTTGCTTCTTCCAGCATACATTCCTGCTGTTAACCCAGCGGGACCAGCTCCTATAATAATTAGGTCCCAGTCTTCCATTTTTCTTCGGTTTTAGGCTACTTGATCCGTGGCTAATAAATTCATTGCTGGAACATGCGAAGCAGAAAAAGCTTTATTAGGATTCCTCTTGTTGTTAGCTACAAATTGTTGGCGGACGCTCGAATCCGCTGGAATGTAACCTTAAAGGTTGAACCATAAACTGGAGAAAACATAGAATGACCTACAAGTATATTTCAGAAGCTTGGGAAAAACCAGAAGCTTCTTATGTGAAAGAACTAATGTGGCACAGACTTATTGAGTGGCGGAAGCAGCCCTCGATTGTTAGAGTTGAAAAACCGACAAGGCTAGATAGAGCAAGGAAATTGGGATACAAAGCTAAGCAAGGCTTCGTTGTATCTAGAGTTAGGATAAGACGAGGTGGCTTAAACAGACCGAGACCCAAGTCAGGTAGAAAACCGAAACGCATGGGCTCTGCTAAATACAAACCTGCAAAAAGCTTCAAACTAATAGCTGAAGAGCGGACGGCGAGAAAGTTTCCGAACTTGGAAGTTCTTAATTCTTACTGGGTTGGAGAAGACGGACGCCACAAGTGGTATGAAATTCTTATGGTTGACCCGGCGCATCCAGTTATCAAAGCAGACAAAGATGTCAATTGGATTTGCAAAAAAGTGCACAAAGGACGAGTTTTTCGAGGATTAACCAGTGCAGGAAAAAAGGTGAGAGGACTTCGCCATAAGGGGAAGGGAGCTGAAAAAGCCAGGTAAAGCGCAACCTCTCGCGATTGTTCGCTAAATTTGAGAAAAGATGAACGACCGATTTGCAGCCATCAGCCCTCTGGACAACTGATTGCAAAACCTCAAATCTCACAGGTTTTGGAGAACATGTCCGGCATAACATTTTACTCTTCTCTCCAATTTGTTGTCAGCGCCCCAACTACAATGAGGAACATACCCACACCCAACATTACCGCCGTATTGAACAGAGCACTCGACACATCGCCATACACCATTGAATCTTTCAATCCGCTATTTAAATAGGTCAACGGAAGAACCTTAGCTATCTGCTGCAAGAAATCAGGCATAAACTCCAATGGGAAGAAACTACAGGAAAGAAAACATCATTGGAAATGTAACTGCATTCCCTGCAGCGTCAGCATCTCTACAGTTGTGGCTTTTCCAGCACCATTGAACCGACAAATGCAAAAACCTCGCCTTTATGAATAGTGAAGGATATACCATCTGCAGCAGTAAGATCTCCATATTTCTTCATGCGAGACCTAACTTCAATGGCGATTTCTTTGTGCAATTTTTTCTCCGTTCTCTCCACGAGAGCACAGCCTCAACAATATTAGTCTTTTTGAAGAACATATGCGCGTGTATGAAGTTGTTAGCAATCTAGTGAGCAGTAAATGAGTGTTGCTATGACACAGCCATAATTGGCCATAGGCACACGTAAAACTTCAATTCGAGACTTGGTAGTTCCAATTTCTATTCCTCTAATCTCAGCCATCTCCTTGATATTCCACACCAAAGTCTCCGTCAAAGCTCTACGATCCATATATCCATATGCCTCCGCCACAATACCATATTCTCTATCTTTTTCCCAAACCCATGCAATTCCCGCTCCTATTGTGGTTCCTTCGTCTCCATCCATACGGGCGATAACGGCGTGGGTAATTGCGCCGGCAGGAAGCTTACGCCATTTTCGCTCTTTGCACTCTGGTGGCAGTATAGAGCTGACTGATACTAAGTTACATTGGGAAATTCCCGCATTTCTTAGGGCAAGGTCGAACGCGTTCAGTTCAGAGACAGGGCTGGTTGCTTTGGCGCTTGTTACGAAGAATTCTTTGGGAATCATTTTTTGCTTTTTGCCTCACTGATGTTGAATGCGATTAAGAACACAGTTATATCATTAATAGATAAGAATGGTTGAACAGTGAAAATCTGGAAAGATTCGACTCGCTCAAACGACGGAGTAACAGTGTCCAGATTGACCATATTATGAACCTTCACGTTGGCGAATACTATTTTCAATGGTTTAAAAGGCTTATTAAATTAATTGGGAAAAATACAGAGAGACTTGGGAAACGTACATTGCAACACTAAATTGCTTAACTGCTTATCAAGCAACAAAACATATAAGGTATGCAATGAGATATATCAAATATGCAATCAGCTAAAGATACACCGCCACCACGAAAAGACAAGAAGGAACATGTGCGACGAACCACTATAATCCTCGAAGAAGAAGAACGTAGATACATAGACAAACTCATCAAAGACGGAAAGGAAGCAGGCATAAAACAACTCATCTCCAAAATGCTAGATGTCTACAGAAGCATGATGATCTACGACTGGAAATACCCAGGCGAATACTATGCCGGTATCAGCCGCATTGCCTTCATCAATATAGAATTCGTAAATACTCTACTACAATACATCCCTCCAGACAAACACCGCGAAGTGGGCAGAAAAGCAGGCGAAGCAGCAAAAATCAGCATGGAAACCACCCTAAATCTTGATACAACAGATAAAGAAAAATGGTCAGAAGTTTTCAAACGCCTTCGCATTCAAGGTCTCGGCGATTTCTATCAAAGAGACAAATACATAATCATCAAAACTCCTTACATATACAACCCTGAGGTGCAAAGGGGATATCTTGAAACTCTCCTAGGGGCTACTCTTGAAATTCGTACGGCAAACCCGCCTTTTGTTTATGAAGTCACTACTTAACATCCCATTTCGCTATTCAAGGAGTTGCTTTCATAAAACTGATGCTGAATAATTGCGTTAGAACTAATGAAGGAGCCAAAATGTGTTTTGAACTCTGCCTTGTTTTCTAGGGACTGCTGGTAAGTAGTTGTGATGTTTATTCTAAGTTCATATGTGTTAAATAAGCATTCACAGAATGATTAGAAGAGAGGTGCAAACGAATTTGCCAAAAACGCTGAAATCAAGAAAAGGTGTTTCTCCAATCCTAGCCACACTCCTACTAATTGTAATCGCAGTTTCAGCAATAGTCGTCACATATGCTTGGGTAATGACATTCATGGGTGCACAAATAGAAGCAGGTGGAACCATTCTAGACGTTGAAAACGTACATTGGAACGCCACGGCCAAAACAACCAGCATAGATGTCAAAAACACAGGAACAAGCGATGCAAAAATCGTCCGCCTTTACATAGGCAGCACAGTTTCAAACCTCATAGAAGTCACAGTCAATACAGACCTCGGCACGGCAGGAAAACTCCTTGCAGTTGACCAAAAGATCACAATAGTTCTTGACTGGCCAAACAACTTAGCGTCTTCATGGACAAGCGGCAAAACATACTACTTTAAAATCGCACCCGAAGCTGGAACACCCAAAGAATTCACTTGGAAAACACCATCCACTTAGAATGCCTAGTCTCCTCAGAAAACTGCAATTCGGGAATCGCCAACTTTTATTACTTCTTTCTTTCTAATTGAGTTTATTCGAAAACTGAACAATGTGGAACACCGCATGGAAGAGATACTATCTTGGACGCGCATCATCATTGCTTTAATTTTCTTAGCTTATGCCTCTTGGAGCGACTGGAAAACACGTGAAATAAGCAACAACGTATGGATAGCTTTTGCACCTATTGCCCTCTTGCTGAGTGTTGCTCAGTTCCTGTTTTTCTCACCTAGCGACACACTTCAGCTAATAATTAACTACGGCATATCCGTCGCGATTACCTCCGTCTTCTCAATAGCCCTCTTTTACGTAGGAGCATTCGGCGGAGCAGATGCAAAAGCACTCATATGTATAGCCTTGGCGATTCCGCGGATCCCAGGCTTGGTTGAACCAGTATCAGGTTTTGTCTCTCCAATTTTTCCCATCACTGTATTCAGCAACGGCGTAATCATAGCCGCCTTCAGCGTATTCTATGCGCTTCTTCGCAACCTCATTTGGAGACAAAAAACTGGACAGAAACTCTTTCAGGGATACGAAGATGAATCGTTCGGACGCAAAGCACTAGCACTATTATGTGGATATAAGGTTTCAATTGCAGACTTGGAGAAATCGTTCTTTTATCCCCTTGAAGATATTCAGAAAACACAACAAGGAGAGATAACGAAACGATTGCTGTTATTTCCAAAAGATGAGAACCGAGAAGAGATTGTTGAAAGAATCATCAAAGCCCGAGATGAAGGAAAAATACAAAACATGGTTTGGGCTACACCTGGCTTGCCAATGTTAATCTTCATTACAATAGGCTTAATTCTAGCACTTACAGTCGGCGACATTGTCTGGATAGTTTTGCATTTCGCATTGGTGTGAGATTCCGCTATGAAAAGGAGCAATAGAGTGGTGGGGACGCTTTCATAGCGTTGAGTTACGTCATAGTCATTTATTCTGATTTAGCGACTACTTGTATGCCTTGTACATCCCATACTGTTACTGTAACTGATCCAAGCATGGGTCCGTCACATTTTATTGTGTATAAAAATAACTCTTTCGGGTCGTAGCGTGAAGTAACAGCCGTTATATTGAGCCCGTCTACTTGAAAGTTGTCTTCTTTCAAGTTGGTTATGGGCGTTCCGTCTTCTCCTTTCACAGCTACGGTGATTTCTTTTGCGGCGTTATCAACAGTGATTATTGTTAAGTTTAGGAATGGAGCTGTCCTGAATTTGTATCCTGTTAATCCTACGGAAGCCATGTTGAGAGTGAAGGTAGCGTTTGCAGCTGAGAAAGAAGCTGTTTCATTCCAGCAACGGGACAGCCCGAGGGTATAATTGATGTGTGCATTATAAGCCTGATAGGAACTATTGGCCAACTCATATGTTAGGGCTATTCCATGACCTGGGTATGCCTTTCTTAAGTCGATTTGCCATCGCGCTAAACTGTCCCTTAATATGCTGTTGTTTTCGGTCGCCGCCGTCGTGTAGTTGGCTAGACTTATCTCGACCAGTCGAATTGTGTTGAGCTTTATATGATCAATCATGGTTATGTATTCTTCCCACATCTCGTATTTGTAGTATGTCGCGACGCCGTACATTGTCACAGCTATGGACACCATCATAATTGCTATCATCATAACTGCAATGATTATGAACTGTCCCTTCTTGTCTTTCACTATTCTCATTGCTTTATCCTCTCACAAGCTGCAATACCAGAATTCTTGGGTCATATTGTGATTGGTATCCAGGGATCATGTAAGTTACTGAAACCGTCGAATTTGAAGCTTTGAAAGCCTCTTCGGCACCATAACATATAGGCACATCTCGGTTGATTACGTGGTAATCTACATTATAAATGGTTAAATTGAAGTACACGTCTGGGGGCAAAAATATCGTCAACGCAAGCCCAAGGTCTTCCCACTCAGTTTGATTGTAAACGAAGCGACCCAGAAGCCTTTGTTCATCTAAATTATGAAGAACGTTGTGACCCATTTTTTCAAGATCGCTAGTCTCATATTTCGGACTTGAAGGGAGCACGGCGAATGTGTTGACGAAAGTTAAGGCGGATATGAAAATGAATGAAGCAAGCAAGGTTTCAATGACCCGCATCTGCCCCTTTGTATTCCTCATTGCTCTCATCGCTATTCTTTCCATAACGTTAACTCTGCAATGAACTCCATACCAGAGAAAACAACATAACGACGAAGCTTTAACGCAACGTTACTACTTTGTTCTGAATCAGGACCAAAACTGAAAATCTTGGAAGACTCCCAAAGTGAAAACGGACCGACGACTATTACAGGTCTGCGGCCTCCTCCTCCTGCTCCCAGTGGAACGCTTACTAGAAAAAGCAGTAAGGCAGGTTCCATAGCTTTGAGCCCAGGAAAAGTATTGTTCCAATAGACATAGCCATAGCCTTCAGTAATCTTATCATCATTCCCATCGCCGCCTCCATATATCTCCGTCAGTGTATCATCATAGTTGTATGCCATGAAGTTGAGAATCCTTCGCACCGCACTCGTATTGGTAAGTTCACCTCGAAATGACAGAATAACGGTGTCTCCAAAAGTGTTAATCTTCATCACGTTTTGTGCCCATTGATCTTGTTGCGCCACTACCATTGTTGATATGCCTGCGACTGTTATCTTCATAATTGCGATAGCTGTTTGCAGAATGTAACCAGACGGAATTTGCATAGTTTGGTTTCCTTCGCATCTCCCCAAAGCGTCCGTGAACAAAGTTTCTGGCGAAGTGACATTGACTAAAGGCTCCTCTACTTTATCGGGATGCCTTGCTGTACAAAGAATTGTAACGCTTACTTGGGCATTCGGAATAGGTCTCCGGTCTACGCTACGGGTCACGTTAACTGCGAAAAAGACGTAATTTGATGCATTGTTGATTTGAAGATCCCAATCAACCACAAAGGGTCGGAAAATGCTGAGGCTAAAGCCATAGTCCTTGAGTTCAAGCAAGTCCCGTGCACGTAGGTATTCTATGTACCCCGGGCTGTCTTTGTCTAATCTCTGCACTTTATCCATGTCCAATACGTACAGTGAAGATTCCTCTGAATAAGCTAGCCCAAAGGCATTAACATTATTCTGATAAAATGGAAATGCAGACCCCCAATCCGATGGAGAGCCGCTTCCTAGAAGTATCGCGTTTAACACGTTCAAGGCTGTGTTTCTGAGTTGCTGCTCGTCTACATAAAGTAGATTGACATAGCTTATGGCTGGAACAGCCAACACGCCAGATACGAAAATTATACCTACCACTACAATGGAAACTACGTAATCATACAGTTCTCCTACCAAATTCAATCCCTCCTTAAACTAGAAACTTTTTCTATGTATAAAGTATAGTGAGCGTCTCTTAAGTCTTTTGTCTTACGATACACTTATCTCTCAACTCCAAGCCACACCCATACACCTGTGCTATTACTAACACACCCCGCAACCACCAACCTCTCACTGCTTTCCACCAAACAGTCTTCTTGATACGCCTTCAAACCCGGAAGAAGCCACGAATCCGCATAATTCCATGAATTGTCTTTCAAACGAGCCCTTACGAATTGGGCCGAACCGTTTTGGTATACGATTTCAACAAAATATGTTGAGTCCCGAATGCTTGAGGGCAAATCGAGATCCTTCTGTAACACGACGTCGCAGTTAGTAGAGTTTGCCAGAAAATAGAGGTTTCCCAACGAGTTAGATACGTAGTCGGCAACTTCCTTTAGTTCACGCTTCATCATCTCAACATTTACGTTGTCTATTATGTAGAAATAGTAAAACGGCATCACAAAAATCAGAACGATCAAGGCGCTAGTACAAATGACATGACTCATCAAAGGCGCTACCATTCACATCTCCTCCTACACGCTCACCCGCACCGTAGCAATAACAAAGTTAAAAACAACCTTACTACCATCCAATTGAAGAGTTGTGTCAAGAGCATTATCTCCCAATCGAACGCTGATATTGCATTTATTGTTTAAAACTTCATAGCCGTTGCCGTGGGGACCACCATAAGGGATCGTTGTTATATTAAGACATCTTGCGATAAGATCAAAATCACCAATGTATGTTGACCATTTTGCCATCTCAATATTAATAATCCATATGTCCACGTAATTGACAAGTACCTGCTGATCACCCTCAGTAACGTTAATTGTAGAGGTTTTCATAGCTCGCACTCCATAAGCTAGGTTCAATGTAACCCAGCCTGAGTTTTGTTCTATTAACGCCCTTCCATAGCTTCCTGTGCCGTTAGAAATTATTTCGTCGCTCCCTAAGAGGTATGAGGAATAGTTCGCTCCAAAGTTAACATACATCGTTTTTGTGCTATATCTCACATATCCAGTTTGGGTGGAATAGCTTGCGTTAACATAGTCCGTTACATTGATGTGCAAGGGTAAGTTTGGAATTAGCTCTAATTGCCCATAATTAACTGTGAATCTGGCTGAACGGGCCCCCTGAAGCTTCCAAGCAATGTTTTCTAGTGCGTCATCAAATGCTAAGATTGACTTCTTCGCAACCTCAAACTCAGCTGCACCCCTTTGTTGCTCTAGAACTTGATAGGTGTAGGTACTAGTTACAAGCACCAACACTATAATAGTTGCAGTCATTATAACTGCAGATATAGCATACGAGACCCCGCGCCTATTGAAAATCATATCAACAGTTAACCTCCAGTGAAGCTAATCAAAGATGGAGCTACCTTAGATGTTACTATAGCGATTATTGTCAGTAATGTTGCGTGTTTGAAGCCTGCGGCAACGGATTCCTCGCTTATCTTCCCTCCCACAAGCCCAATTAAATAGCTATGAATTATGACAGAAGTGGAAAAAATAAGCATTAATGCATCTATATCTACCGTAGTCGTCGCCTCAGGACCTGCAAGGCCAACTGTTTGTGTTGTAAAAGTGAGCATCATAACAGTTGTAGCCACCAACATGAGAGACGCAAAGTAAGGCATCATTATGTAAGGTTTAACTGACATCCTCTTCTCTTTTTCCACCTGCTGCGTCGTAGTGGTAAATCTCGCAAGCGACTCAATCATCGCGATAGTGCCACCGCCAACATCAATAGTCTCCACCAAAAGAAACATAACAATCTGCGTCGCCCAACTCTTTGTTCGATTGACAAAATCCATGAAAACTTTCCTTATCGGGATACCCCAAGAAAGCTCAGCTGTTATTTTCCTTAAATGCTTGCTGAAACTTCCATATTCCCGATTAGAAAGAGTTTCAATACATTTTTCCGGGGCAAGACCAGTCTTCCTAGTTTCTGTAAGGTCTTGAAGAAAAAGAGTAACTCCCTTCTCGGTGCTCATTTTTTCTGCAGAAAGCCTCTCATGGACAATGGCAGGTGGTCCAGTTGTAATCACCAAAGCTATTGAAACCGCCGTTGGAAGATCGACAATGTTTGTTAATGGCGCAAGAAACGGAACAGGCATAATATCCAAGAAGTTAGTGAGAAGCATAAAAACTCCTGCAGCAATCACCCCACAGATCCCATAGATCTTGTAGGGTCTCCAATCCGTAATCGGAGATTTCGGCTGCATACCATGTGCAAGATAGATGAACACAAACGAAAGTAGCGGCGTGAAAACATACGTGTACAGAATTATTCCTGAGTACGAAGACATTCCTGTACTATAGATTGCCTCCACGCTGAACAAGATATAAAAGCACAGAGACATGAGGACCATAATGATAATGAATGACTCTAAAAGCATGCCAAGCCGCTCTGCAGCCGCTCGTACTCTTGCAGCTCTTGTCATAAAGAGCTCTCTAGACTTTGTTTCAAGGAAACTAGTAATGTCTCCACCTATGATAACTGTAGAAGCATATCCTCCAACAAACTCCCGATAAATGTCTAATGGATTTGCTTTTGCAGAGTTTTGCATAGCAGTTAAAGGATCTACGCCAAAAATCTCTACATCTCTGATCAAGTTTTTTGCTTCTTGGCTCATCGCAGGCATCAAGTCTGCTTCTGCTAGTCGTTTGAAGCTTGTATATGGAGGAATTCCCCCTGATGCCATGACAGCCACGTAAGTTGCGGCAAATGGCATTTCTCTTTCCAACCGTTGAGATCGTTCACTGGCCTTGGACATAGGGGTGAGCATGAAGGCAATCATTACAAATAGAGGAGTAGGCACTAGGAAGATTAGAGGCATGAATTGGAAGAAGTAGAGAAGCACAATAGCAACTATACTTACTGGAAGTGTCAGAGAGGCCACAAAAAACATTAGAGATACATATGTCTCAGCATATATCCTCATATTTGCTCTTTTAAGATAGCCTTCAAACTCGAAGACGTTCTTTAGGAAGACCGGCGCTATCCTTCCGAAAAAGCGGAACGAAAGCCCTTCAAGAGTGCTTAGCAATGGCAAGTGCTTCTATTTCTCCTATTGAAACTTTTTTGTAAAACTCTTCGGGTCTAGCATAATATTCTGCAATAATTGCTGCAACATCTTTGTAGCTGCGAATGTTTTGTTCTCTCATCCAATGCAACACTTTTCTACGTTGCTCAATCTCATTTTCCAAATCTTTTCTGTCCATGTCGGTGCGTTCAGACATGTAAGGCAACATAACGCTATCGTCAAATGAAGATAGGTAATCGTCTTTCGTAGGTTGCCATTTGAAAATCCTTCGATAATCCTCGTAGTTAGCAACTTCATTTATTTCCATCACACGTCTAAATGCTTTCGTTTCCCCCCCTACTTCTAAGTGAACCCTTTGAATAGACAACACAATGTTCAAGAGCGGAATGTATGCAGGTGCAATATTCATAGGTTTCTGGGTGAGACGCTTAACCGCAGAATCAACGTCTTCAGCGTGCATTGTGCTCATGCCACCGTGACCTGTTGCCATTGCCTGAAATAGGACATAGGCTTCTGCGCCTCGAATCTCCCCTACTATGAGAACGTCTGGCCTATGTCTCATCGAAGTTTTTACAAGATCAAAAAGTGTCACTTCACCTGTCTGGTCTTTACCAAGCCCATAACTCCTTCTTGAAATCAACGAAATCCAGTTCTCATGAGAAAGATTCAGCTCAGCGGTTTCCTCAATTGTGATTAGTTTGCTACCAGGTTTAATGAGGCAGGCAAGAGCATTCAATGCTGTTGTTTTCCCGGATGCTGTTCCGCCCAAAATCATGATTGATGCTCTATTTTCTAGACATAACCAGAAATATGCAGCTATCTCTTCAGAGAAGGTTCCAAGGTTAATTAAGTCAATGATAGAATATGGGTCTTCTCTGAATTTCCGTATAGTGAAAGCTGTGCCAAAAGGTGTGATTTCGCGTCGATAACATACAGCAAGTCTGTGTTTTCCGGGGAGTGAAGCGTCAACTATAGGGAATGCAGTGCTTACATGTTTTCCAGCCATGTGGACTAGCTTAACTACCAAGTTGTCCAATTCGGGATCTTCTCGGAAAAGGAGGTTGGTTTCGAGACTTTCGTATTTTCGGTGCCATATGTAAACTGATCTTTGGATACCGTCACATGATATGTCTTCGATGTTAGGATCACGCATAAGCGGGTCAATTCTTCCGAAGCCGACAAGGTCTCGCTCAGCATGATAAAGGATTTTGTACCAAGAAACATCGGGCAACCAACCTAGGCTGATACGGTATTTGTCGACTATTTGTCTGGCTTCTGTGGCAAAAAACTTTCTAGGATCGTCAATTTCCTCTTTTGGAGAATCTATCTCAGCCAGCAAAACATCCAAAACACGATTGTAGATATTCTGCTCCAACGGATCCAGCTGTAACTCGTCAAGTATATATTTGTATTCACCAGTTTTTGGGTTCTGCACTATAGCCACATGTGCAAAAGGCTCATACAACGGATATCTCTCAATAATCTTGAAACCTCTGGGGACAGGTTTTGGCGGTGCTTTTTGAACAACCATTTGCATAGGTGGCTTACGGAATTGTGGCAACTTAATTTTTTTTAGAGAATCTTTTAGTTTCGCTGACGCTTTTTTCAAGTGTTGCAACGTTGCTCTCCTATACAATTAAAGCGCACGAGTGTGTATTAAATATTGCGTCTTGCTAAAGCATAGTCAAACTCTGAAATTGAACAACTTAGCCTTTAAGGTATCACCTTGATTTGAGAAAGAGGATTCTTTGTGGCATAGGAAAATGGAGATCATGAAGAAATTCGAAGTGGGCATCGACGGAAAGGGCAAAAAGTTTGATTGCGTTACCTTTTTCCTTTCAGTTCATTTACTTTGCTTTTTAGGGGCGAAACTACTTTGAAGAGGTCTTCCACGACACCATAGTCAGCTACACCGAAGATAGGTGCGTGTGGATCCTTGTTTACTGCGATGATTAGATCCGAGTTTTTCATCCCGAGGACATGTTGGAAGGCGCCGCTTATTCCGAGGGCTATGTAAAGTTTCGGTTTAACAGTCTTTCCAGAACTGCCAACTTGACGGTCGTTAGGAAGCCATCCTTTATCTACGATGGGACGTGAACAGGCTAACACAGCTCCAAGGGTTTTTGCCAGTTCTTCTATTGGAGGAATATCACTTTCGTCTTTTATCCCGCGCCCAATTCCTATGAGCACATCCGCAACTGTTATATCTACGCCGCCGGGAGGAGGCAAAACATATTTGATAAAGCGTTTTTCCGCTATTTCCTCAGAAATAGGAGAAGGAACTTCAATAATTTCTCCATTTGCAGAAGTCTTCTTTCCAACTGGGAAAGCTGCTTGTCGAACAGTCACGATGTAATTTTCTGCTTTACGAAGCACTGCATTGACATTTACCTTGCCACCATACATCTGACGCGTCACAGTTAATGTCTCATTTTTAAATTTTAGGCCTATGCAGTCCGTTGCTAAGGGTACATCCAACGAAACAGCGAGGCATGGCGCCAAATCCATACCAAAAGAGGTGTGCCCAATTAAGGTTAATAATGGCTTGCGTTCTCTTATTAAATTGGACAGTATCTTCTGATAGGTTTCTGAGTTAAAATTCTCCAACTTTGCATCTTCAACCAACAGAACCTTTTTTGCGTATTCTGAAAGAGTTTTTGCTTGTTCTTTGACGTCTTTCCCGAATAGCACTACTGATAGTTCTGTGTTTGTTTTCTCAGCCAATTCCTTACCTTTGGCTAACATTTCAAAGGTTATGTCTCTGATCTGTCCTTGTCTATGTTCGCTTAGAACAAAAATTTCTTTCATCTATACTAACCCCCTTGCTTTTAGGATTTCGGCAATTCTCGCAGCAACTTCTTCTGGGCTCCCTTTTAGGAATTCTGCTTGTTTCTCTACAGGTGGCACGTACATATTTTCTATCTTTGTCCATGAACCAGCTTCCCCAACCTCATTTTCGCTTAGACCAACTTCAGCCAAGCTGAAGACTTTTATCTCCTTCTGCATTGCTTTTCTTATTCCCATAATGGAGACATAGCGAGGTTCATTAATTCCTGTTTGGATTGTAAGCACAGCTGGTAGCTTTATTTCGATAATTTCTTCTAAGCCACCTTCCAATTCACGGTTGACCTTGGCGATGTCGCCGTTCAATTCGATTTTCTTAACCATGGTGGCGTGGGGGATTCCGAGAAGTTCTGCAAGTGTTGGCCCCACTATTGCATAACCATCGTCACCTGCTTGTGCTCCCGTAAATATCATGTTGAAAGGCAAATCTTTAATGATCTTATGGAGAATTTTGGCGATGGCGTAGCCGTCAGAGCCTTCGAACTTCGGGTCGGTAAGCCTTACAGCCTTGTCTGCGCCACGGGCTAAACACTTCCTTAAAGTGCTGTCAGCATCCTCAGAGCCCACTGTTATGGCGGTAACGGTGCCTCCGATTTTTTCTTTTACTTGCACTGCTTCCTCTAGAGCGTAATCATCCCATTCATTAATGTCAAAAACTAGACCACTTTTTTCTATGGTTTTTCCTGCAGAGTCAATTTTTATCTCTGCTTCCGCCGTTTCCGGAACGTGTTTCACACAAACGATTATATCCATAACGCTTTTTCTCTCCTAGATGCCTAGCTTCTCTTTGAGCTTATTACGTTTCTCCATGGAGAAGGGCCCGAATTTCTTAATTCTTTCTGAAAACCTTGTGAACAAGTCTGCAGCCTTTTTGTATACGGGTAGGGGGACATAGCTGTAGCGGACTCTCATGCCTTTTATTTCAAATTCTGCAAGGGAACGGTTCATTTCAATCATCCTCTTCTTGGTAAAATGCTCATCGATGTCTTCTTGTCCCTCAATCACCAATATTCCATCCGCTCCGAGGGCAAACGCATAAAGCAGATGTTTCAAACCTAAGATGGCGGTGGAAGGAACCGCTAATATTCGAATGTTTTCGGGATAATTGACACGATCAAGGCCTAGAAAGTCCATGCCAGTATATCCAACATTTTTGTCTACAAAAGCAACAATCCTAACCTCGTCAGGTTCCTTGTCCATGAGAACTCCTCGCAGATTAGCTACGATCTGCCTATTTGTTGAATTCTTAAAGTCTATGGCTTCCTTTGGGCAAACGGGAATGCATGCACCGCAGCCAGTACACATGAACGGGTTAATTTTGGCTTTTTTGGCTTCCATAATTATGGCGTTGACTGGGCAAACTTGAACGCAAAGGCCGCAGCCGTTGCATAAGGCTGTAATTACAAAGGCCTTTTCTGGGCTTGTCGTGATGCGTTCTCCTTTCAGGAAAAGAGAAGCCTTGGCAGATGCTGCTAATGCGTCGGAAACTGTGTCGCGAACATCTTTCGGGCTTAGGGCGCATCCACACGCAAATATTCCAGTTTTAAGCGAGTCTACAGGATCGAGCTTCGGGTGTTTTTCTTGTATGAAGCCATTTTCTCCTAAGGAAAGTTTCATTTTGCCAGCGAGCTCTCCAAGTCCCACTGGTGGAACCATGGGCGTGGCCAGAGCAACCATGTCGTACTCTCTTTCTGTAACCTCGCCCATCAAAGTATCTTCCGCTAAAACAACAAGTTTGCCATTTTTGTTCTTCCAGATTTCAGCCACTCTACCTTTAGTGAATAAAACTCCAGCTTCCTCATCTCGCCAATAAAGTTCTTCATAACCTTTGCCAGTAGCTCTAATGTCAATATAATAAACATGAACATCGATTCCAAGCATTTTCCTAAGAACGAAAGCTTGCTTTAATGCATACATGCAACATATCCGGCTGCAATATGGAATATGATTCTTGTCTCTGGAGCCTGCACAAAGCACAATCGCTATCCTTCTAACGTCGTCGCCGTTCGCCCTTTTTACATAACCTCCTGTTGGTCCAGAGGCAGAAGTTAACCTTTCCAAATCCATCATACTGATGACATCTTTGTAAATGTCATATCCGTAATTCCTAAGCATGTTCGCGTCATAGAGCTCGTAACCAGTAGCCATAATTATGGCGCCCACTTTCAGCTCGATTGTTTTTCCCTTGTCTTCCAAATTTATGGCTTTGGCTGGACAAAGCTGCTCACATTTTAAGCATTTTGTACATGCGTCAAAATCTATTACGTAAGCTGAGGGCACTGCTTGAGGGAACTCTATGTATGCTGCTTTCCTCTGGGATATGCCTTCGTTGAACTTGTCGGACACTGTAACTGGACAAACTTTAGCGCACACACCGCAACTCCTACAAGTCTCGATATCCACGCCGCGGGGCTTCATGAAAACCCCCACTTCATAGTTGCCTGGACGTCCACTTATATCCTTAACTTCAGCATATGTAAGCAGATTCACGTTTCGGTTTCGCCCAACCTCAGCCATTCTCGGCGTGAGTATACACTGGGCACAGTCTAACGTTGGAAAAACTTTAGTTAATTTAGCCATGTTCCCGCCTATGCTTGACTTTCTTTCTACAACATGAACCTTAAAACCCAAATAGCCAAGCTCTAGAGCCGCAGTAATGCCAGCTATCCCCCCACCAACGACCAAAATTTCTCTTGAACATTTTTCACTTATGCTCTCTAAGGGCTCAAGTTCCAAGCTTCGCTCATAGCTGCCCCTTATTAGGCTTATAGCTTTCTTTGTGGCTGCTTCAGAGGATTGGGGACCATGAACCCACGAGGCTTGTTCTCGGATGTTTACGAATTCAAGCATATAGGGGTTCAATCCAGCTCGCTCGAGTACGCTTTGAAAGGTTGCAAGGTGCATTCTTGGAGTGCAACTAGCGATTACAACGCGGTCTAAGTCTTTCTTTTTTATAGCTTCAACTATCACTTCCTGGGATGGCTTTGAACAAAGATATTTTTGGTATTTTGCAGCAACAACTCCTTTCCAATCCTTAACTGCTTCTAAAACAACTTTCACATCCACAACGTCCCCTATGTTTCCGCCGCACTCGCAAACAAAAATCCCTATTCTCGTTGGCGCCTTCTCCATCTTGTCACCCTTCGTTTCCTTGACTTGTTTTTATTCATACAAAGGAAAACGCTTAAAAAACCTTATGCTTCATCTTATCAAAGCGAGACAAGGAAAATGAATGTGCAGGAGCTCGTTCAAAAACATAAGCTGCTTGAATGTATTCACTGCGGAATATGCACCGGAAGTTGCCCAGTGTCCAGAAAGGCTAATTTAAATGTTAGAAAGTACATGCGGGAAATTTCTATAGGTGGCAAGCTAACTATACACTCTCAAAACGAGTTATGGAGCTGTACGACCTGCGCTACATGTGGAATTCGCTGTCCAAAGGAAATAAATCCTTACGAATTTCTAATTGACATCCGAAGCCTTGCGGTAGAACAAGGGCAAATCGCCACAACACTCCGTGACGCGTTAGAGAGCACTTTTAAGAATGGTAATCCGTGGGCAAGAATAAGAAGCAAAAGGTCGGAGTGGGCACAAGAACTAGACATTAAACACGTCTCGCAAGGTGCAGAGTTCCTTTATTTTGTAGGCTGCACACCGGCTTATGATCCTCGAGTTCAAAAGGTGGCGAGAAACTTGGTGAAGTGCTTCGAAAAAGCAGGAGTCAACTTTGGAACATTAGGAGACGAAGAAAACTGCTGTGGAAGCGAAGTCTATGGTATGGGAGAAAAGGGCCTATTCGAACTTCTAATAGAAGAAAACGTTAAGTTATTCAAGAAGTATGATGTAAAGCACCTTGTCACAAGCTGTCCCCACTCATACAACGCCTTCAAAAACAGATATGGAGAAACAAGCTTCGAGGTTCTGCATCACACACAGTTACTTGCAGACTTAATCGACAAAGGTAATCTCACATTTTCACGAGAGATAAACAAAACAGTCATCTATCACGATCCCTGCTTCCTAGGAAAACAGAATGGCGTATACGACGAGCCCAGAAGAGCTATCGAAAACATTCCAGGCGTAAAACTTGTAGAGTTCGATCGTTCTAGGGAGCGAAGCTTGTGCTGCGAAGGCGGCGGAGGAAGAATGTGGATAGACATTCCGGGAGAACGTCTCGCCGAAATCCGCGTCAAGGACGCAGCCGACTCGGGAGCGGAGATATTAGTTGTTGCGTGTCCTTTCTGTCTCCTAACCTTTGAGGATGCCGTTAAAACAACAGGCCTGGAAGGAAAAATTCAAGTCCTAGATATAGCAGAGCTACTTTCGCAAGCCATATAACCGTTCGCGCGCGCTTAGAGTTCAGAATCTTCGCATTGAATGTATCCTAATGATTGAAGTCTTTTCAACATTCCTTCACGCTCTTTCTTGGCACGCACACGCAGGTTTCACTGAAGGTTCTTCAAAAGGTTCTGCATGCAATGCACCATCCTCTTCTGCACGGTGAAGGATATCCTAGAGCCTTTGAAGGAAGCATTATGACCGTTTTGAGTTATGGATTCATGCGCACATTGCAGTTTGCTATGGCTGAATGCCGAGTTTTTGGTAGATAACTGTTCGATTTTCTTCTGTTTTCTTTTTAATGTCTTCGAAGAGATTGTTTCCGTGAGAGTCTATCGCGACTGTTAGGGGACCAAATTCTTCAGTCTTTAATATCCATAGGGCTTCGGGCATGCCCAAGTCGATCCATTCGACATTTTTTACTTTTTTTATTGCTTTTGCGGCGAGGACTGCGGCTCCGCCCGTGAAGGCTCCATAGATGGCTCCGTATTTCCGCATGGCGTCGGTGGTGCGTTTACCCATGCCTCCTTTACCAATGATGACGCGGGTTTTGAAGTTCTTGATGAATTCGTCTTCGAAAATGTCCATTCGTGTGCTAGTTGTGGGGCCAGCTGCCACTATGTTCCATTTGTCTCCTTCCTTTTTGACTATGGGACCGCAGTGAAAAACTGCCAAACCTTCTAAGTTGATTGGGAGTTGTTTTCCTTCTTTATGGAATTGCAGGGCTCTTTTGTGAGCTTGGTCGCGGGCTGTTACTATAGTTCCTGTGATGTATACAACATCGTTGACTTTCAATTTTCGCACATATTCTTCGGAGATTGGGGTGATTAATTTGTATGTTGCCAATTCTTTTTCACCTCATTTCATGCGTTAAGTATTCAACACGTCCATCTGGATGAATGCGCGCTGTTGCCCTTCTTGCCGCCCAGCAGTTGAAGGCTACTGCCGCTGGATAGGATGCTGGGTGTCTTGCAGCGTAGTCTATGTTTACACCTAGGACGGTGAACTTGCCGCCTAGTCCCATTGGTCCTATACCTGTTTGGTTTGCGGCTTCCAGTAGTTCTTTTTCAAGTTTGGCTATTTCGGGGTCTGAGTTGGGGTGGTTAAGGGGGCGCAGTAACGCTTTTTTTGCCATTTTCATGGAGATATCTGTTCCTCCTCCGATTGCCACGCCTAAAATGTTTGGGGGGCACGGTTTTGAGCCTGCTTTGATTACGGAGTCTATGACAAATTTCTTTAGCCCTTTGATACCTTCTCCAGGCACTAGCATACCTGTAACGCAGACGTTTTCTGAGCCACCGCCTTTCGGTAGCACAGTGATTTCAAGGGTGTTGCCGGGTACTATTTCCCAGTTTATGTAGGGGATGTTTCTACCTGTGTTGTTGCCTGTGTTTTTCTGTTTGAATGGGTCTACAGCATTTGGTCTCAAGGGCACTTCGTTTGTTGCTCTTTTGGTGGCGTTGCGTAAAGCGTTTTCAATTTTGTCTAGATTTTTGACTTCTGCTCCGGCTTTTATATAGAAGATTATTGTGCCGGTGTCTTGGCACATGGGTGTGCGGGTTCTTTCGGCTAGCGCCACGTTGTCAAGGATTGCTTTGAGTTGTGTTTTCCCCGCTTCACTTGTTTCTTCTTGGTAAGCTTTTTGGAGGGCTTCTTTAACATCTTTTGGTAATTCTGTAACTGCTAAGCGTAACAGGTTAACTGCTACGTTTTCTACTGTTTGTTCTAAACTCAAATGGTTTTCCTCCAAGCGTTTGAGAGCTTAGTTGTAAATACTTCAATCTTATAGCTTTTGTGTGCATCCCGGTTTGCCATGTTTGATGGTAAGCGATCAAAATTCTATTTGGTGTCAAATAGACTCCGAACATGGAAAGTGCAAAGTAATTACGTGAGAATCTCTATAACTTATACTGCAATGAAAACACTAGTCTTTACCTTTGCAAGTTAATGTTGAAAGGAAAAGCATTTTCAGGATTAGGATAAGCGTAGTCTAGGAATAAGCCATAATCTTCTTCAAAATCTCTATGTTGAACTTAGTGTTTGCGCAACCATTTTTCGTAAGAGGAATTGCTTGGCCAGTTAAGCCTAGATGTTGGATATAGTCACCACCCATTTTCAACTCGTGACCACAAGCGACAGCTATAACTCCTTCACAGCCACTCCTTTTCAATATCTGAGGAACACAAGAACTGCCAGGGATAACAAATACGTCGTAGTCATTCTTCTCAGCCAGCTTTGTAGCCTGATTTACTATACAGTCTTCTGAGCAGTGACCACAGCTATAAGAGGGAATTTCAGGATTGAAGCTCGCTTGACAACGATTGTCCATATACTTGCGAGCGCAGTGAGGCAGAAGAACAGCCCGTTTTCCAGTTTTATAAAATTTTTGTTTTTCGGAAAGGTTTCTAACATATACGTCAACAAGGTCTTCAACAAGCATTAATGCATCAGAAATCTCCAAGCCAGTCATTTCTTGAATTCTAAATTTTTCAGCTAAATGCCTAGCGTGACCTCCAAGTTTTTTGTGCAGACCTTTCTCATTGGCTATGCTTGCGAGTTCTCTAAAGAAACCCTTAGATATTCTCGAAAGGTCAAAGCTAAACTTGTAGGGCATATTTCTTATCCAACCTTAAACTTATATACTGACTCCAACTACATACATCTAGTGGTGTAAGAGGCGTGAATAACATAAGTATCATACGTGAATATAAGCTCTATCTGCAAGACAACAACCGTAGCCCCAAGACAATTCATGGTTATGAGGCGATTTTAGCCGAGCTTTCAGATTTTATGAAGAGCAAACCATTCAAGAAGATGACAGCGAAGGATATGAGCAAATTTCTACGGTGGAAGAGAAGTCGCAAAATTGTGGGGGGGCGTCATCATAAGATAAGTGGGGCGTCTCTTAGCGAAGACAGTTATTGGCTGTACGTTCTAAGCCTTAAAATTTTCTACCGTTGGCTCTACAAACTGCCACAACATCATTATCCCCCTCAAGTTGCACAGTTAAATGTTAGAAGGAAAAAGAACCAAGCAATTACGCCCAGTGAAATCATAACAAAGGAAGATATCGCAACCGTCCTTAAACATTGCAGCAACTTCAAAGAGAAAGCTGTAATTTCTTGCTTATATGAGAGTGGTTGCAGAGCAACAGAGTTTTTGGATTGGCGCATTGGAGACATTGTTTTCGATAAGCGTGGAGCAGTGTTAAATGTGAAAGGCAAAACTGGGGAAAGACGCATACGCCTGATAGAAAGCGTGCCACACCTTCAGCAGTGGCTAGAAACACACCCCAACAGAGACGAAAAAAGAGCCTACGTTTGGAGGAGAAACCAAACACAAATCACACAAACCGCCTATATGTATCTCCGAGAAATGCTACTAAGACTATTCAAGAAGGCTGAGATAGATAAGCCAGTTAACCCTCACGCCTTTCGACACAGTCGATTGACAGAGCTTGCGAAGTATCTTTCAGACTCGAAACTGAAAGTGTTTGCTGGATGGACAGGTTCAAGCCGCATGGCAGGAACATACGTTCATCTATCTGGAGCAGACTTGGATGAAGATTTGCTGAAAGCTGCTGGTGTAGAAATCAGTGAAAAAGAACACGCCAGCCCATTAATGCTCAGAAAATGTCCAAGATGTGGGTTCCAAAACTCAGGATCGAAATTCTGCAGTAAATGTGGATTGCCATTGCACCCCGAAGAATTGATCTCCAAAGAGCTCGAAATGAAAGAAGAATTATCCCATCTTCAAGAAAGATTCAGATTGACTGAACTGGCGATGGAGCAATTTGCAAAAGAAACGGCTAAGAGGATGCAACATTTAGAATCAGTCATAAACAAGTATGAGAAAATGGAAATCGAGAAACAAAACGAGGAGTTACTGGAAGAGTATGAAACGAATTATGCTTCTGCACAAAGGGTAAATCACAAATCAAAACCTAAGAACAACAAGAAGAGCTAATGCCAGTGCGCGCGCGCAGGACCATGCATTTTCTAATGATTATGAACTGAAAAACCTAGGTTTAACACGCTAGAACTTGAAGAAATCGAGGGTTTTTTTCAGGTTTTCTGCTCTCAGAGCATGGAGAAGCTATTATGATGATTATGAAAGTGCAATTATGACGATGTTTATATGGAGAAAAGGGTGTGTTTCCCACAGTGGTAGAAGCAACCCTATATTATTACCCGCGCATCTTTGTATTAACTTGCTGAGGTTTTGGGTGGTTAATGCTGAAAGTTGCAACTGCGTTAACTGTTTACAGAGGTTTAGAAAATTGTTTTTTTCGCTTCGGTTTCTCTGCGAAATGTGGCTTCGTGGCAGAGTGCAGCTGCAAGCGCATAAAAGAACCGCCCAGAATTAGTGCTGGTGGGTCGTCGTGTTCACGTTTGTTTTCAGATGTGTTTTGATAAGAGATTTATCAGCTGTTCTTTCTCTCTGTAAATCTCGTTTTCTCTTGTTTTGATCAAAGTGTTTATCAGCGAAACAAGAGGGTTGACGATTCTTCTTGTGATAAGGCAGTCTAGGAATTCGTGTCGAAGGGTGTCCAGAGCCTCATCTGTTGACAAGTCAAAGACGTAGATAGTATTGCCCACGACTTCACCTGAAATCCTATAGTGCTCCTTGGGTTCCCACCTTACAACGGAAACTTCCACGGAAGGAATAAGTCTCTTCAACCGCGCAAGCTCTTTCTCAAGGATCCGCTGAACACTCATCATATCAAGTATCAGTCTTCCTGGTGCATGCGCTTTCCCATGGTTGCATGCCCATCTAGATGTTCTATCGCACCAGTTGCCTTCTTCAAGTTGCCAATTACTCCTCTCATTGTGAGGTATATTCCCGCACTTACGAGATGTTTTTCTTTTATGTCACGGATCAATGGTGCTAGATCCTCATTCAACTTCTTCATTAACCTCTCGATGGTCTTCGCGGATTTTTGACAATACTCCGTTTGGCTCAACCCCCTTCGCGTGGGTGTTTTATTTGCTGCTTCCTTTTCTTCAGGGGTCATAAAAAATTCTTCATCTTTCTGAGCGCTCACAATGCGCTTTACCTCTGCTAGGAGCAGCTGACCCTTACACTGTTCGATCTCCTCAGCAGCCTTGAGAAGGCTGGCTTTGATTTTTAGTTTGGTTAATTCGTAAAGCTTGTTTACGCTCAACTTCTTTAATGCATTAAAGTCTTGATCTTCACCTGCAACACTTTCGAGAGACTTGAAGATTTTGTAGATGGCAACATACTGTGAGATCTGTCCCTCAGTCACTCCTAGCTTTTTTGCAACCTCTGCTTGAGGCGCCATAGCTCCTCCACGCTTAATGGCCTCCACGAACTTCGCTGTGAACTCGGCTCTCTTATATGTTGATCTAGGTGTTCTCTTGAAGGTTGACTCCGCAATTCTGAAAACGTCTGAGTCACTCAGTTTAATCCTGATGTCTAACAGGACTTTCTGTTCCTTTTTCACTGAAGCCCATCTAGCATGTCCGTCAACTATTTCGTACTCATCGATCTTAGTGGGGTGAGGACGCACAATAATTGGCTGCTGAACCCCGTCCCTTTCAACAGAGTTAAAAACGTTCAGACTGTGACTTCTACCAGGCAAAATGGAGGACTGATGAATCTTGTCTGCACGAACCCATTTAAACTTTCTATTACTTTGCTCTGACAATTGTCAACATCTCTTTTTTACTTCTCTCCCGCGCACTTGTGCGTGAGATATCCTGCAGATGTTATTGGCGAATATTTATATAAGTTAAGCTGGATAGTATCCAACTTGAATTTCATATACTATACGCGGGCTTAAGAGAAAAGATACAGTATCGGAATGGGTGGGTAGCCATGTCAAATAGGTGGTCATTTGAAGTTTTCCCTGAAGAGTTAAAGCGCCGTTCGATATCTGCGTGGAGGATCCTTCTTGCACTTGCTTATGATGGATCTTCAACAATGTATGGAATCAAGAAGAAATACGGATTCCTATATCCGTCAATTCATCGCGCAACCAAGAGTCTTGAAGAGTTGAAGTGGATAAGGGTTATTGAAGAAAGGCGTTCTCAGAAGGGAGGCACCACAAAAGTTTACGGTTTAACCTTGCTTGGACTGCTGCACGTGCTTAGCAGAATCCCAAAATTGTTTCGTCCTGAGGAAATCCATACAGATGGGGGAGAAGGATTTCTGCCAGAGGAAGCAAAGCCTGATCTGCGAGAGTTGACATCTCAACAAGATGTTGCTTTCCACTTACTCTACTGCTTTAGGTCGGATCAAGTTGCTGAGAACAATCGTGAGTTACTGCCACTGATATTTGGTAAGTGGGGTCATCTTAAAAGCGCTCACGCAACAGTTGAGGTTTTTTCCAGCATGTTAGATGTTGCTCACGTTACATTGGCAGACTATTATAGCTCCAAATGGCCAAGCAGAAGGCAGTCGAGCCTGCACAGGCTTTTCGCTTTCAAAGTTTACTATAACATTTTGAAAGGCTCAGTGTTCGAATATCGCCCTAAGGAACTGGAAGATTACGACTCATTTGATTATCAAGGTATGATTCAGCAAAAGGCAATAGCGATATTCCGGAATGACCGCCAACTCACAGCTCTCTTCAAGCAAATCTGTAGCATACTCGAAAAGAAAGCAGCGTCCCTCTCCAAATCCCTTAAAGAAGTCAAATGGGCGATATTGTCATAAGATACTTTGCATGCTGACTTCTTGGGCAATTCAAGTTAATACTGCACCACAGTTTGCACATTTAGTCTGGTCTGCTTTATTTCTAGCATCACAATACTTACAAAATATCATCGCTGGAATAGTCCCCCTAGCGAGAGCCTCTTGTGCCAATCGTTTCTTCTCCTGTCGTGCTTCTGTTAGAAGTTTTTGGATTTCTTCCTTGACTTCCTCAATTCGTTTTCCCTTAACCTTACCTACTGTGTATTCGCCCTCTTGCGTTCCGAGGTCTACAACAATTCTGAGTGCTAAGATTCCAATCACACTAATCCTCCTAAGTAGAAGACCAGTAATTTGTTCGAGAGGAACCTTTGCCCTTTGACCAAACCTCGAAACGAAAAGTCCTGCCTTTTCTATGAATATCATATTGTCATTAGTAAATACAAGAAGACCTTTAAGATCCAACTTAAATCTCTCGCTTGGAAGCAGAACTGGTGGTGCGAAACTACAGACATATTGTAATTCAATCTCCTCTCCTTCCACTAATCCGAGACAACCTATGCATGCTTTATACTCTGAATCCTTCATTCCTTGCATTGAAATTTTTTCCTCCTTTCGGTATCTTTTGAGCAATTAGGCTCTTCTTTTTTCCTCATTTTCGCATGTGCTTCTTTAACAGATAATGCCGAGTCCACTTGGAATGGTCCTTGTATTTCTACTATTCGTTGTGTAACACCCAAGAAGTTGGAATCATCATCCACATACAAAACGTGAATATGACTATCTTTACCCGTCTTTTTATAATCACTTATTGGCGAATCAAGATTAACTTTGGTCAACTAACATGCCTAGTCCAGATTAAAAGACCATGTGTTATGTCGTAGATTTCTATGTTTCCATAGCTCGAGGTTTCCGGCGAAACGTGGTCTATATGGTCCTCCAACACTACTAGGGGGTGTAACGACCTTCCCTTAACGAATCCGATAACGTCGCCGATTTCATCTATGTAGACCTTGCCTAAGCCAAACTCGTTCAAGAGATCCCTAATAAAGAAGGCTATTTCTTTCTCCTCTCCAGATAAGCCAGGGAGCTGAATAAATCTTCGGGTGTAGTGGATTACGTCTTTCACGATGGTTACCTCCGAAAAGTGTTCTTACTCCCCAGCAATTTACCTTCCAGTTTCCATATTTTAGCCTTGTTAGCATGAAACATTCCAATTAAAAGAAAAGCTCTTGGAATGTCTATTGGAGCGCGTGTTAGTTTCATATCGTTTTAAGAAGGCTCGCGGAGATCAAGGCCAGAAAAGAGAATATGGCCATCACGAAGAAGCTCGGAAACTCGGGGAAAACGTCTCTCGCTTAGCTCGTTAAAAGGGGTCCCAGTAAAACTTCTATGTTGTTGAATGTGAGCAGGACCCCAAAACCCAGTCCCGCTCTTTTTGGGGCGAGTATCTGCGACGGCAAGGAAAAGAGATTGAAGGTTAGAAATGACGCCGCAATGGCAAGCGAGAGCACCAGCAAAAGCAAAAGGGGCAGAGACAGATAGGGGATGAACAAGAGGGAGACGGCTATCCCAACAGAAGAAGTCACAATAAAAACTTTTGCAGCGTGCCTGGAAGATATATCAAACCTGACCAAAGCCATGAAATGTACATAATGCGCACGCATCAGCCAGAGGGAGCAGGATACGCTCCTAAGCAAGAGATTAGCGCGTGTTTTTCATAACAAAAAAGGGAAAGACGATAATCTTGTCTCTTTCATATAGAGTATCCATGAACCGCGCACATGCACTACATAATTGCTGCCATTATCGCTTTCTGGGCGTGCAGTCTATTACCTGCTTCGTCGAAGGCAACGCTTTGGGGTCCATCGATTACTTCGTCCGTTACTTCCATCCCTCTGTCCGCTGGAAGGCAGTGCATGTAGATGGCTTTTTGAGTTAAGTCCATTTTTTCCTGATCGCATATCCAGCCTTTATTCTTTTTTGCAAATTCCAGAGCTAGTTGTTTGTCAGGTTGCTTCGGGCCACCCCATGGACCAGGAAGAGCAGCTCTGGCAGTCCAGCTTTTGGGATAAACAACATGTGCGCCCTCAAAGGCTTCCTCCATGTTGTCAGCTTCTTCGAAGCTGCCACCGTATCGGTCTGCGTTTTCCTTGCTCCACTCTATTATTTTGTCATCTAATTCAAAACCTTTGGGTCGAACGAATGTTACATCCATACCCATTTTTGTGGCTATAAGAACGCAACTTTGGGGCACTGCGAGAGGCTTCAGACCCTCGCTGAAAGCCCAAGACATGACAAATTTCTTTCCTTGAAATTTGCCAATATGCTCGTCAATGGTCTGGATGTCAGCCATTTCTTGGCATGGGTGATAAACGTCATCCTCCATGTTGATGACTGGAATATTAGCCCATTTTGCGAACTCTTCGTTAGTGCGATGGCCACGCCCATAAAGCCACTTGGCAGCATCGCCGTAAATCCTTATGGCAATCGCGTCTCCCATTTCGTCGAGGACTCGTGCAACATCGGCAATCCGTTCCGTTTTGTAAGCTTCTTCGTCTTCAGGCAGTGTAGGAATATAGATGTCTTGCGGAGAAAGGAAATGAGCGTGACCTCCTAGTTGTGTCATACCGGCTTCAAAACTGTTTCGAGTTCGGAGAGATCGGTTGAAAAAGATCATGAAAAGCGTTCGATCTGGAAGAATTCCGGCGGTGGACTTTCGTGCTTTGTAATTCTGCTTCAACTCCCTCGCGGCTGAAATGAGAAGTTTTAGATCTTCTTGGCTCCATGACTGGGTCTCAAGCCAATCTCTTCCCTTGAAAGATCCAATATATGATTTCATTTTGATTCACCTTGGATTCAGAGAAACAGCAGGTAGATTTAAAAGTTTTATCTTTTCAGAATGCGCGCTTCAAATGTCCTTAGGATTGAGCTATGATGAGCGAGCGACTAACAAGCGAGCTTCCTGAACATTCCCAAACGCACACTAATCAGAGATAACTATTTAAAGACGTCAGGATGTGTAAAAGCAACTTCGAACGGATGAGGGTACATAATTGATAGACCTCACAGTTAATGGAGATCAGCTCAGGAGAACAGTGCAAAGATGTAGAGACAGAAACATAGTGATTCCTACATTTGCTCAGCTGAAGAATCCCAGAACCGTGTCAAATCGAATCAAGGAACAGCTTAAGGATATTGGGCTTTGGGATGTCGTTCCTCAGAACTTGTTCAGAATCACTTGGAAGAACGAGCCCATACCCAAAGGTGGTCTTTTTAAATCCATGCCTAACTATATAGAGTTACCGCCGGAACTTACCGGCGTTGAAGCACGTATAATCGCCCTGATAGGGAAGTGGTTTCCGACAGGATCACACAAAGTAGGTGCGACTTTTGGTTGCCTAGTTCCTCCACTTGTCACTGGTCAGTTTGATCCTACAAGACACAAAGCAGTCTGGCCCAGTACTGGAAATTACTGCAGAGGAGGTGCCTACGATGCGGCACTTCTCGGTTGCGATAGCATTGCGATTCTTCCTGAGCAAATGTCTCAGGAACGTTTCGAATGGCTAAGGACTGTGGCTGGTGAAATAATTGCTACATCCGGAAGCGAGAGCAATGTGAAGGAGATCTATGACAAGGTGTGGGAACTTAAGAGATCTCGAAAAGACATATTCGTGTTCAATCAGTTTAGCGAGTTCGGCAATTACCTATTCCACTACGACGTCACAGGACACGCGATAGAGGAGGTTCTCAAAAAAGAGCTTGGAAGAGGCCAATTTCGAGGGATCTGCCTTACGACGGGATCAGCAGGCACAATTGCATGCGGTGACTACCTGAAGCAGAAATATCCAACTTCAAAAATCGCTGCTGGCGAAGCTCTTCAGTGTCCGACACTACTGCTCAATGGATATGGGGTTCATAGAATCGAAGGCATCGGAGACAAGCATGTTCCCTGGATTCACAATGTAAGAAACACCGATGTAGCTATTGGAATTGATGACAATGACGCGATCAATTTGATGCGGTTGTTCAATGATCCAGCAGGACATAGGTATCTAACAAACGAGGCCGGCGTTCCCGATGAGCTTGTTTCTAAGCTCAACCTACTTGGCATTTCCAGCATAGCCAATGTGCTCATGTCAATCAAGTTCGCAAAATACTACGAACTTACGCACAAAGATACTCTAGTGACACTGTTCACAGACTCAATGGAGCTGTATCAGTCCCGGCTACGAGAAGCGCAGGAACGAAACGGCGAATACAGTAAGAAAGATGCAATCAGGGATTTCCACAGAAATTTAATGGCCATAAAGACTGATTCGATGATGGAACTTGCTCATTATGACCGGAAGCGAATACATCACCTCAAGTACTTCACATGGATCGAACAGCAAATGTTCAATTTCAATGAACTAAACCGCCAATGGTATGACTATGAGTCGTATTGGAGTGAAATTCAGAAACTGACACCTAGAATAGATGAACTGATTGTGCAGTTCAATGAGAAAGTCGGTCTGCTATGAAATGGTTAAGAGAAAGTGACTGATCCCTATAGCCTTTCGCTAAAAGGCTGAAGTGCACTCGATGCACAAGCAGAGTGTTCGCTGAAGCAAGAACCCCTCTTGTGGGCTAGAAATGAAACTGGAAGGTTGGGCATCTGTTGCCGCTCAAGTGTACAATCAGTCTACTGATAAAGAGTCATCATCACGTCCAATTCCTGGCGTTCCAGCGTCCATTTTGGACTCGTAGATATGTTTTTAAGTTATCTTCAGAAATACCGTGATGTACAGACTTGAGTCGACTTCCGAAGCGTGGTGCACAAAGTCGATGATTAGCAGTGGCCGCTTACGGTGGAAGAGATTGGTGTTGTGAAAAGCTTCCGTGCGCGCGTGGCAAGTAGGAACACCCTGTGAGAAACAGCTGAAAGGTTGGTGTTGTGATGTCTTTCGTTACAAAAATGCGATGTGCTCGCTGTGGGCGAGAGTATTCTGTTGATGAAAAGGTTTGCATGTGTTTAAATAAGGATAGGGGTCGTCTTGACCTTTCCTACGATTACTCCGCCCTAACTGAAAAGGTCAGCAAGGAAATCCTGTCAAGAAGAGCTCCTGGCGTTTGGAAATATCACGAGTTTCTTCCTGTTCGTCACAAGAAGAATATTGTTGACCTAGAAGCTGGCGGAACACCTCTTATTAGATCAATCAATCTTGCTGAGAAGATTGGATTGAGGAATCTATACTTGAAGGATGAAACTCGCAGCCCTACTGGATCATTCAAAGATCGTTCTATGACCGTTGGAGTATCAAAAGCCGTGGAATTCGGAGCCACTACGACAGCAACAGCTTCGAGTGGAAACGCGGCTGCAGCATTGGCTGCCCACTCTGCAAAAGCAAGGCTCACATGTTATGCATTCGTCCTTGAATCAGCTCCTGAGGTCAAATTAGCTCAAATTCGTCTATATGGAGCAAACGTCGTGCGAGTGAAAGCGGAAGAAGAGGGCAAGGACCCAACGGTGCAAATGCTTTCGATGGTTGTTGAAAAATATGGATGGTACCCGTGTCCCAGTTTCGGGCCTTTCAATCCATATCAGGTTGAGGGCCCCAAAACAATGGCCTACGAAATTGTCGAGCAATTGAATTGGAGTGCCCCAGACTGGGTTATCGTGCCCACTGGTTCAGGCTGTCTCCTTGCTGGCGTCTGGAAGGGTTTCAAGGATTTCCGTAGTCTCGATTTCTCTCACTCTTCACCGAGGTTAGTCGCTGTCCAACCTGAAGGGTGCGCCCCACTGGTAAGAGCTTTCAGGCAAAACAAGTCGTCTTTCGAAATAGAGCCTTGGGGTCGCCCTACAACGATTGCCGGAGGGCTTTCGGATGTTTTTCCCTGGGACGGAGATGCAGCTTTGACTGCTACTAGGGAAACGGATGGAAGTGTTGAGGCGGTTTCCGATAAGGAGATACTTGAGGCACAAAAGCTCCTGGCCTCAACTGAAGGCATATTTGCTGAACCGACAGGCGTAGCCTCTCTTGCGGGCCTTATCAAACTCGTCAGGGAAGGAGTTGTCAAGAGAGACGAAAGCATCGTTGTCTTGATTACTGGAAATGGATTGAAGGACCCGGACACAGCGGCCGGTCAATTCAAGCAGTTCCCAACAATAAGCCCTAATCTTGAGCTATTTGAAGCTTCAGTTCAAGTCTAGCCTTGGTGCGCCTATGTTTGGGAACGAGTTGATCACCTGAATGCCTTGCCTCTGGATCCGGATTGAACCTTCCGAACTGTATCACTAAAATCAACAGTGAGGGATTTTAGTATCCTGCCAAGCTATTAAATGGTGATCGCCATATGGACCTGTATGGAAGGGATCTGATTACAACCCAAGATTGGAGCATTGACGAATTAATAGCGACAATGAAGCTTGCTGAAAAGCTTAAGGATATAAGAAGGAAAGGGAAACTTCCGCCCAAAGTTCTTGAGAGAAAGAATTTCTTCATGGTGTTTTGGGCTCCTTCGACTAGGACAAGAGGGGCGTTTGAGGCTGGGATGAGTCTTCTCGGTGGACATGCCCCATACATTGATGCAATGACCTCTAGGCTTAGGACCGAAGAAGCCTTAAAAGACGTCATCCAAATATATGAAATATATGGAGATGGAATTGGAGTAAGAGTATTAAACGAAGCCATCGACTTCATTTATGGCAAGGGACGAAGAATTGTTGAACAGTTTGCCAAAATTGCAAAAGTCCCAGTAATCAATATGGCTTGCTGTACATATCATCCAACTCAAGCCATGGGGGACATTATGACTGTGAATAACAAAATAGGAAGCCTCAGAGGGAAGAAGTATGCCATAATGTGGGCTTACTCCAGCAAGCTGCGGGGAAGGTGCAGTATACAGGAAGAGGTGCTCATCGCAACGAGATTTGGCATGGATGTAGTACTTGCTTACCCGCCAAGATTTGATATTGATCCGAAAATCGTTGAAATGGCAAAGAAGAACGCCAAAGACAGTGGTGGCAGCTTTCAGACAAGTCACAATTTCAAACAAGCGCTCAATACCGCAAACGTCGTTTTCCCTAGAAGCTGGGTTACTTCCGAACTAAGTGAAGTCGGCGCGACTGCTTTCGGCACGGACAACGAGATAATGATTCACAACAAGTATAAGAATTGGAGGTTGGAGCAGAGTCATGTTAATGATCTAATGGGCAAGTCGGCAATTGCTACACATGTTCTTCCAGTCTTTAGAGGTGAGGAAGTGACCGACGAGGTCATAGATGGACCTAATTCGGTGATATACGAACAGGCGGAGGACAATTTCTATGCAAAGATGGCGGTCCTTTCTCTGACCATGTCCAAGGAAGCGATGCTCTGACCTCTATTCATTTCGGTACATAACGAAAGAGATCTGATGGATCAGAAGTCTTGTCATAGGTTGAAAGCTATTTGTTTTTATACTACAATGCTTTTCCATTAAGTCATTTCTAATTCACAGAGGTAAGAACTATGCGAAAAACAGCGGTTGTTGCCATTGGCGGCAACTCCCTAATTAGAGATAAAGGCCATCAGACCGTTCCCGATCAGTTTGAGACCACTCGTGAGAACTGTAAATATATTTCTAGCATGATAGAACATGGTTGGAACGTGGTCATAACCCACGGCAACGGACCCCAAGTGGGTTTCATTCTGTTGCGTTCGGATTTGGCAAGTCACGTTTTGCATACTGTACCACTCGATTCCTGTGGGGCTGACACTCAGGGAGCTCTCGGTTACATGATTCAACAGTGTTTATACAACGAGTTTGAGAAGCGAAACATCGAAAAGCAGGCAGTTACAGTGATAACTCAGGTGTTGGTGGACAGTAACGATCCGTCCTTTCAGAATCCCACAAAGCCAATAGGGTCCTTTCTTGATAAAGAAAAAGCAAGAAAGTTCCGAGATGAACTTGGATGGAATGTGACGGAAGATGCTGGACGAGGCTGGAGACGTGTAGTGCCCTCACCGAGACCTTTGCGTATCATTGAAATTAATGCTATAAAAGCTCTTGTTAGCCGAGGTTTTGTAGTAACAGCTGTGGGCGGCGGAGGAATTCCAGTAATTGAAAAAGACGGACGATTGGTGGGAGTTGAGGCAGTTATTGACAAGGACTATGCCTCAGCTCTCCTTGCTATTGATATGAAGGTTGATCTTTTCGTAATATCCACAGACGTTGAGAAAGTGGCTTTAAATTTTGGCAAGCCCAATCAAGAACTGCTGGATAGAATGACTTTAGCTGAAGCAAAGAAGTATTATAAAGAGGGGCACTTTCCAAAAGGAAGCATGGGCCCAAAAATCGAAGCCATCATCAACTTCCTCGAGAGTGGAGGTACAAAAGCTCTCATAACGAACTCCGAGAATATTGAACGCGCATTGCTTGGAAAGACTGGAACGTTGATTGTACCTTAGACAAGTTATGCATGCATCATTTTGAAAAGTCCACCCACGCGTTAACTATGAGGTTGGTATCCACTCGCCACACCGAGTGCATCCCCACGGGCCCGCCACTTTTCAGGTGCAAATCATTACATCTGTGAATGTGCAGGTTTTTCTAGCGATCAAATGAGTAATAATGCGTCAAGTTGATCAAACTATACTCTACGAGAATACGTAACAGTTATACTTCTGGAAGGGTATTGATAACCGCAAAAGTTGATGAAGAGATGCAGTTGCCTTTAAGCAAGGAAAAAATGATTGAACTGTACAAAGTAATGTTGAGAATCAGACGTTTCGAAGAAAAAGTAAGTGAACTGTTCGCTAAAGGTTTGCTTCCTGGGTTTGTTCACCTTTACATTGGACAGGAAGCAGTTGCCGCTGGAGTGTGCACAAATTTAAGGAAAGACGATTACGTATTAAGCACACACCGTGGACATGGACACTGCATCGCAAAAGGTGCAGACTTGAAAAGGATGATGGCAGAGCTTTTTGGCAAAAAAACTGGTTATTGCAAAGGGAAAGGTGGTTCTATGCACATTGCAGATTATAGTTCAGGTATATTGGGCGCAAATGCGATAGTGGGTGCGAGTATACCTATTGCCACCGGTGCAGCCTTTGCGGCTAAATCAAGAGAAACTGATCAAGTGTCAGTTGCTTTCTTTGGTGATGGAGCATCCAATACAGGGGCTTTTCATGAAGGAATTAACATCGCTGCATTATGGAAACTTCCTGTAATATTTGTCTGTGAAAACAATTTGTATGCAATTTCTACTCGTGCTTCAAAATCCATACCGATAGATAACATATCGGACAGAGCTTCTTCCTATGGTATACCGGGTGTCATCGTGGATGGGATGGATGTAGTTGCAGTTTTCAAGGCGGCTCATGAAGCCGTGGAAAGAGCAAGAAGAGGAGAAGGCCCGACATTGATGGAGTGTAAAACGTACAGGTTTTGCGGATCATTCGAGGGTGATTCACAGCACTATAAAACAAAAAATGAGATGGAAGAGTGGGAGAAAAAGAACCCGCTCAATCTTAAAGAAACACTCATCGAGATAGGTGTTTTGACAGAGGCAGAGGTCGAGGACATTGAACAAGAAATTAGATTGGCTATTGAAGAGGCAGTTAGGTATGCGGAAGAAAGCCCATATCCAGAACCCGAGGAAGTGACTAAGGATTTATTCGCCTAGGTTAATGAGGCAATTTGAACATGAGAGAAATAAGATACAGTGAAGCACTTCGTGAAGCTGTACAGGAGGAAATGCGGAAAGATAAGAATGTTTTTGTGCTTGGCGAAGATATAGCATTACACGGTGGCGATTTTGGAGTCACAAAAGGATTGTTGGAAGAATTTGGAGAGAAAAGAATCTTAGACACACCTATATCCGAAACCGCCATCATAGGTCTTTCATTGGGCGCTGCCTCAGTAGGAATGAGACCATTAGCAGAGATAATGTTTGCTGATTTTCTAGGCGTATGCATGGACCAAATACTTAACCATGTATCAAAGATACGATACATGTCTGGCGGGCAAGTAAAATCACCTATAGTGATTAGGACAGCATTTGGCGCTGGAATAAGCGCTGGACCTCAACATTCACAGAGTCCTGAAGCAATATTTATGCACATCCCTGGTTTAAGAATCGCGATGCCATCAACTCCATATGACGCTAAAGGACTGCTTAAAACAGCTATAAGAGATGACAATCCAATAATATTTTTTGAGCATAAACTTCTCTACAAAATGAAAGGCCAAGTTCCCGAAGAAGAGTATTATATCCCATTTGGCAAAGCTGACATCCGAAGAAGTGGTGAAGACGTCACGATATTCGCCACTGCATTGATGGTGCATAAAGCTCTGCTTGCAGCCGAGAAACTTGACAAAGAAGGAATTAGTTCGGAAGTTGTTGATCCACGGACGCTTGCCCCTCTTGACAAGGAAGCAATTATTAACTCAGTAAAAAAGACTGGTAAAATAGTTGTTGTTCATGAAGCTTGGAAAAGATGCGGTATTGGCGCAGAAATTGCGGCAATTATAATTGAAGAGGCTATGGATTATCTAGATGCCCCAATCAAGCGTGTTGCTGGGTTAAACGTACCATCACCCTTCAGTCCAGCTTTAGAAAGACACGTTATACCCAATGAAAATGATATAGTTAAAGCAGTAAAAGAAATTATAAGCAGCTAGTGAATAAGAATTTTTATCATTTGATGGAGATGGAGAAGAAATGGTAACTTACATCAGAATGCCTAAACTCGGTCTGACCATGACAGAAGGAATCGTAGTGAATTGGCTAAAGAAAGAAGGTGACTGGGTGGAAAAAGGGGAAGCCCTCCTAGAAGTAGAGACTGAAAAGATTGTCAACGAAATCGAGGCTGCAGAATCTGGCATATTATTCAAAATAGTCGCTCTAGAAGGAACAGTTGTTCCTGTGTCTGGACTGGTGGCAATTATAGCTAAACCCGGAGAAGAGGTTCCGCCAATTGAAGAAACCCTAAAAGCTGAAATGCCCGCAAAAATGCCTGAAGTAGAAAAACCTAAGGAAATTGAAAAGCCAACTGTAGCGCCTGTTCCCAAGGAAAGAATAAAGATTTCTCCAGTCGCAAAAAAAATCGCTAAGGAACGCAAAATTGATGTAACAAATATCAAAGGTACTGGACCCGGCGGCAGAATAGTCAAGAAAGACGTGTTAAGCGTTCTTGACGAAACCAAAGCTCCTACCGCTGCACCTATAGCGCCACCTGCAATCGAGCCAGTAAAAGTGGAAAAGATTATTGATATAATCGGAATAAGGAAAACGATATCCGAGCGCCTGTCCCAGAGTTATCGCACTGCTGTGCACACAATATTAATGACGAGAGTCGATATGACGGAAACTATAAAACTACGGCGAGAACTCCTTGCAGAGATGGAAAAAACAGCTAAGGCATCTCTAACTTATACAGGCATTCTGGTTAAGGCTGTGGCAATAGCACTTAAAGATCATCCCATTATAAACTCGACTCTAGAGGGAGACAAAATCAAAATACTTGAAGACATTAACGTAGGTGTAGCTGTCGCGCTGGAAGAAGGGTTAATAGTTCCTGTGGTTCAGAACGCTGATAAGAAAGCCCTCTCGGAGATCGCTCTCTGCCTGACAGAACTGACGGAAAAGGCGAAGCATCGTCTTCTTTCCTCAGATGAGGTAACTAGAGGCACTTTTACTATAACAAATCTTGGCATGTATGGAATAGACACGTTTGTGCCAATAATTAATCCACCTGAGAGCGCGATATTGGGAGTCGGAGAAATAGATGAGAAACCAGTGGTGGCTGATGGGCATATCGTGGTGAGATCCGTAATGAACCTGAGTTTAGTGTTTGATCACCGAGTTTTCGGTGGAGCCCAAGGCGCTAAGTTTCTACAAACATTGAAGCGAATTTTGGAAAATCCTTCAACACTACTTAACTAGGAACTCCGAGTAGTCGGCAAACCATGATAAAAAGGCTTTCAGTGATTGCAGACCTGTAAAAACCTCTATATCAACTTGGCAGTAGAAAAACGCACTTACAAAATACGCAAAATTTTTAAGCTCACAAATATACTTTTAGATTATCAAAAAAGTGGTAATTATGGAAAGAAAAAACGTTTTAGCGATTGGTTTAGCGTTAATTATCGGCGTAGTAATCGGTGCACCCGTCGGGTACTATATCGCTCCAAAACCAACTACCCCAGCAACACCTACAACCTTAGAATTCTGGGCCCCTTTTGCAGGGGAAGAAAGCGCTTTATGGTTCTGGCAAAATGCAAGCGACGCATTCTACAATGAAACAGGCATAGAAGTCAAAATCACGTTTTACACAGGCTCAGAATATATGACAAAACTAACATCGTCTTTCGCAGCTGGGGTTCCACCTGACCTATTCACTAACAAAGGTGGAGGAGAACTTAAGGGATATGTTAATGAAAACGTTGTAGAAGATATAAGCGATCTCTTAGCTGAAGATTGGGCCTTAGCTCAGATCCCAGAATCTATAAGATCATCAGTCACTGTGAACGGTAAAGAGTATGCCCTTCCATATGAACTAACAGTTGTCGGTATTTTGATCAATAGCCTACTTTTTGATCAAGCAAGTGTTGCCGTCCCTTCTATAGAGACAGGTTGGACATGGACTGAATTTATAGCGGCATGTAATGCACTAAAGGTCGCTGGAACAATCCCTGTTGCAATGAGTGGCAAGGAAGATTGGTCACTTGAGTTCCCTACAGTTTATATTCAAGAAAGGCTTAATGGGCCAGATGCGTTTTTCGATGCGTATGATCGTAAAATAAGTTTTTTTGATCAATACAACAATACGTTTGATAAGGTTCAGGAATGGGTTGACGGAGACTACTTCCAACTAGGCTGGGAAACAGCTGGTTACATGGATGCATACCAAGCGTTTTCAACAGGGCAAGCGGCAATGTGGATACAGGGCACATGGGCTGTTGGAATGTGTTTAGGTATAGAAGGGCTTGACTTGGACGCTGTTCCATGGCCATATTTTTCAGAGGAATCCAATGCAAGCGTAAAGGATTTGGTTTTTGGAGGAGGCACCTTTATCGGGGTAGCTGCTGATAGTGCATACATTGATGAGGCTAAAGCCTTCTTAAGATTCTGCTCTAGACCGGAATGGCAAATAAAAATGATCCAATCGATTGGAACCCCCATAGCACAGAAAATAATGTTGCCCCCAGACATTTTTGACCCAACTACCGAAAAGTTCATAGACATGGTAGCGAGAGCTTCGCGGTTACAAGGAACATATGCATATCAAGTATCCCCACAATTTAAAGGTACCATGATGGATCAATTTGCTCTAATTTGGGCACTTCAAACAACACCCGAAACTGCAGCGACAACCATCGAAACAAATGCGGTAGAATTACTGGGTCCAGTAACTGGTTAGTTTCAGATTGCAATGTGATTTTCATGAGTGTGACAGTTTGCTAAAGGACCTTAAGAAAGGTATCGAGAATCTCAGAACTTTAAGTGAGGCTCAAGGCTGGATTAAAGAGAGGGAAGAAAATTACTACAAATTCTTAGATACTAGAGACATCATAATTTGCTTGGGAAAGGAGATCGGTGAATTCTATAAAGCATACGTAAACAAGGAGGTATACCCCGATCGTTGGTGGGGTGGAGCCGAAGGGGCTGAAAGTATGGGTGATGAACTAGCAGATGTACTTAACTGGTGCTTAGTTCTTTCGAATAGGCTTAAAGCAGATCTGTGTAAAGTAATAGGGAGGATAGAAGGGTTTAAGGAGAAGATGACACCGGAGGAGATTCAGGATTATGTAAGAGACAAGTACCCAAAGGAAACCAGCACAAGACAGATACTCCTACGAATCGGCGGAGCCTTCGGCGATCTTTGCGGGAGATACTTAGAGTTGAAAATTAAGCCTGTAGAGCTCCTCCCTGGGATTGAAAAAGTAGCTCTCTGGTGCTTTTCCATGGCAAACGCTATTGGCATAGACCTTTTTGAAGCATGGAAAAACAGACCTATACCTGGGAGATAGAGGATGATTAGATGGATAGAGAGGAAATGATGCTAAGCAGGGAATACGAACTCTGCATGGAAGATGTGAGAACAATAGAGGATGCCCAGAAATGGGACCACGAACGCTTTGGAGTTTTCGACGATCACAGAGACCTAAGAGATGATTTGGCTTGGTTAGGAGAAGAAATAGGCGAACTTTGCAAAGCGTATCTGAACAAGAGTCATCCTGGAAGATGGTGGACAAATACGATAGGCGAAGAAGGCATTGAAAATGAGATAACCGATATATTCCATTGGTGCATGGCGACTTCCGACAGACTTGAAGAAAACTTGGAAAAACTCTTACTAAAACTTGAAGGATGGAAGAAGAGACCTACAGTTGAAGAAATGCAAACTAAGCTAGCGAAGAAATACCCTAAAGAAACCGATCTTGTACGAATAATATTTCGTATTAGCCAGCAATATGGCGAAGTATGCGACAACTGTCTGAAGGGCGATTTTGTTGAGGCATCAAGAAGCTTAGCGAAAATTTTGCGCATGTGTCTGATTGCGTCAAACCTAACTAAAATGGATATACTTGAAGTTTGGAAGAAAAAGCGTGTGCCTGGAAAGTAGAACAGTCATAACACCTTTTTAGATTGTGGATTCAAAAGTCCCCCGCATGAAGCAGAGAGTAAAAAGTCTTTGACTTCTCATTTTTTTGTGTGTGAAGTGTGCTGAAAATGATTTTAAATGGTGTTGAAGTGGAGGAAACTTTTGCAGAGCTTTGGGAATTAAAAATAGCTAGACTGCTTGTCACGGCTATCTCAAGAGACTTGGCGTTACGAGCTGCTTATCAAGCCACCGGCTTCGCGTTTAGTATCGCGATATGTCCTGTTCAATCGGGAATAGAAAGATTCTCTCCTTCGGAGGTAAATCCAGACGGTAGACCTGGTGTGATTATGCAGTTTTCGGTTCCTTCTGGCTCCAAGTATGGCGTTGAACGGTTAAAGGAACAGCTAATTGCAAGAGCTCTAACGCTTTCTATGGTTCCTACTGCTTCTCTCTTCGACTTTATGCCATTTGAAGCTATAACGGAGACTTTGCCTGTAGGCGAGGCAATTAGAAAACATGGAGAAGGCTACGAAAAGGAACTAATGATCGGGAAACATCGAGTTATTTGTATTCCAGTCACAAGCGGAAAATTTAACGTGGAACGAACCGTTGGAGTCACAACTGGTTTAGATGGATTGTTCGTTATTATGGCTGAAAACCAAGCCATAGCGGTATCAGCCGCCAATGCTGCTTGGGATGCTATGAAATTGATTGAAGGAGTGTGTCCCTACGGTTTAGGCATGGACAACGCAATTAAAAAGGGGTCTAATAGGTATACAGATATCATTGCAAGTACTCATGACTTGTTTTGCCCCACCATTCAAAACATAGTTCCAGGCTCTAAGGTGCCCATAGGCGTTCAATCCATTGTGACGGTTGTCTTTATGGGTTTAAACGCTAGTGAGATTAGAAGAGCTACGCATGAAGGTATTGTCGCAGCTACGAAAATCGAGGGCGTTAAGAGGATTTCAGCTTATAATTTCGGAGGAAAAATGGGGAGCCACAAATTACATCTTTCTGACATCCTCAAGATGGAATAACTTACTGTTGTCTACACGTACATTATGGGCTTCATCTTCGAATTATAACACACTATAGCTTGAGCCCTGCACCAGCGATTTTTTGATAATGTCTGCTCTTAATCGTCCTGCTCTGCATAAAGTGCCTGTTCGAAGATCGTTAAGGGTTACTTCTGAGGGGGCATAATTCCCAAAATCGACTTTGTAAAAATTTTTGCCTGCCTGTTCGTAGAGTTCACCGTATAACTTTCCGTAGTCTGGTGAGCGATTCTCTATAACCATCTCCTTCGCTAATTTGCATACATCCTCCTCTTCTTGGGTTTCGATGGTGTAGAAAGTTCTCAAGCCATACATCATTAAGTCATTAGCCATGCCCATTCCCACAGTGCTGTTAGGGTGAACAGGTGCTATAGGAGCTATACCAGCCCCTGATTTCAGTTTTGTTATGTCGTAATCCATGTAGAATAACGTGTAAACCCCGTTTTCGACGCAACGTCCTGCAATTTGAATGTTTCCTGCGAGACAGTTTGTGGGAACAATAAGAATGTACACTCTTTTCATATCTATTCCTGTTTCTTTAGATACATGCGTCACAATGCTTTCTGTTGGAAATTTGCTCATTGGAAACTTGTCACATTGAATTACTAAAATAGCCACGTCCGCTTTTTCTTCATGTTTTAAGGAATCAAAGACTTCAGCAGGAGTCTTCGCCAAAGCTCGAGCCGGTCCGGACCCGATAGCCATACCTAATCCAAGAAGATTCTTGGCAACCTCTTTTGGGATTCTCCAACCTCCCATTTGGCTTCCCATAGTAGCAAGAGCGGGGTGATCTGTTGTTACATGCATGGCAGGAAGGACGAATTCGCCAAAGTCCATGAACGTGACTTTGGCTTGTCCGATGCCGCCTAGAGTAACCTCTGTTACGCATTTTCCAGCTTCGAATCCGCCAGGGACCTCCATTCCACAATCTATTATAGTTGCACCGTTTTTCGTTTCGTGTACGAAAATGCCTATTTCGTCAGCTTCTTTGATCATGTATTTTACAATGGGAAGCGCAGATTTGTTCAAGCTTATTTTCGTCAACTTAAACCCTGTTTTTTCTATATAACTATGATGAATATTAAATTAGCTTTGCACGGTGCATGGGGTAGCCTTAAATTAAGTATTTAAAAGTATAAGATAAATTGAGGTAGGTGACTGGATGGGCTTACTTATTAAAAATGGCTTACTAATCACTATGGATGATCAAAGAAGAATTATTGAAAATGGTGCTGTTGCTGTAGAAGATGATAGAATAGTAGATGTGGGGAAAACTGATCAGTTGGAGAGGAAGTATAGGAACGCTGACACAGTTATAGATGCCAGTAACATGGCTGTTTTACCAGGATTGATAAACACACATACCCACCTCATTCAAAACCTACTGAAAGGCATAGGCGAACATGAAAAGACAATTGAAGAATGGTGCAAGTTAATTTTATATCCTTTATATCACGCTGCGAATGAGGAGGCTTTAGCTGGAAACGACCGAATCGCCTATTTTGCGTCTCTAATGGCTTTTCTTGAGATGCTGCGGTCTGGAACCACATGTTTTGTAGCTATGGATGGAATGCACCCAGGAATTTGTGAAGCGATGAAGAAAATAGACATTCGCGGATTTCACGCCCTCGTTATGGTTGACTCGTGGGTTCCAGAAGATGTGAGGCTTCCCGTGAAACAGCAACTCCGATTTATAGATGAAATTGTCACTAAGTGGCACGGAGCCGAGAATGGAAGAATTCAATGCATGATTGCCCCTTCCACTCCCTTTTGCTCCACTGATGAATACCTTCAAAAATCTTTAGAGTTGGCTGAGAAATACAAGTTGCGATTAAGCATACATGTTTCTGAAACACTCTATGAAGTTGAGCTTATTCGAAAGGAAAAGGGCAAGCGCCCAGTAGAGTTTCTTCACGACCTCGGACTTCTTGGGCCTAATGTCCTTGCTGTACATACCATATGGGTGGATGACCGTGAAATCGCGTTGTTAAGAGATGACGGAGTTAAAGTATCTCATAATCCAGAGAGCAACATGAAAGGTGGAAATGGTGTGGCTCCAGTACCCAAAATGTTGCAGCAGGGCATAACTGTCTCCTTAGCTACTGATGGTTGCGGTGGTAATGATAACTTGGATATGTTTGACGCCATGAGAACTGCAGCTTTTCTGCATAAAGTTTCTGCCCTAGATCCAACTGTGATTTCTGCACGAAAGGTTTTAGAAATGTCTACCATTGATGCAGCAAGGTCGATAGGTCAAGAGAAAGAGTTAGGCTCTATTGAAGTGGGTAAAAAGGCTGACATTATTTTTATAGATTTGTATAAACCACGTTTTCAACCCTTACACAACGTCGAAAAAGCTCTTGTATATTGTGCTTGTGGAGAGGATGTGGACACGGTTATTGTAGATGGTAAAGTTCTCATGGATCACAAAAGAATCATAACTGTGAATGAAGGAGAAACCATTGATGAAGCGAGGAGAATAATTTATGACGCGATGCAAAAAGCTAAGGAGTATCTTCCTCATGCTAGCTGGATGAAGTCGCGTGATTGTTAGACGTTTCCATAAATAATCACAGTGCGTAGTTAAGGTAATCTGATCGCGCTTTTTGCGCTATGTAACGAAAATACGAGCTATTTTTAATCAGAGTTTTTGGATAAAGGTAATTCAGGCACTAAGCATCATCTTTGTGACTTACTGTGCATGCACAAAGTTTTTAGAAAAGCCTTTACTCATCTTTGTCATCTTCTCATTCAAAGAGGACACAAAATTGGCAAAAAAAAGGTTGAAAGAACAACTGACAACGATTGTTGGTTCAGAGAATTTTTCGGACAATTTTCTAGACAGATTAACATATTCAAAAAGTAGCTCTTTCGAAGAAGCTGGAGTTCCCTCATATGTAGTTAGACCCAGAAATACAGAGCAAGTTGCGGAGATTCTGAAAATAGCAAACGAGTATGAAACTCCTGTGTACGTGTGGGGAAGAGGAACTATATTCATTGCGTCAGGAGTTCAGGAAAACTGCGTACTGATTGACATGACTGGAATGAATAATATATTAAATATTGATGAGGAAACAATGTCCGTTACGGTTGAGGCAGGAGCCATATGGGATGCCTTGAATACTGAGTTGAAAAAGAAAAAGTGGGAACTCTCCATCCAAGGTCCAGGTAGCCTAGTATCCTGCACTGTCGGTGGATCACTTGCTGCTAGTATGGTCCCTCACGGCTTAACCGGAGAGGGAACAACTGGAGAGAACGTTCTCAACTTGGAAGTCGTTTTACCGAGTGGAGAGATAATCAAAACAGGTTCCGCTGCAAATCCACAAGGCATACCCTTTGAAAGATACTGCAACGGTCCAGACGTCGCCGGACTTTTCATAGGGTCTTGCGGTACTTTAGGTATCATAACAAAAGCTACATTAAAAATCCAAAGGATGCCTGAAGCTGAGGAATTCCTTTGTTATAGCTTTGACGATTTGAGAAAGGCATTTAAGATCGCTTTGAAGTTGCTTCAACGACGCTGTACTCGATTTCTTGTGGTTTGTCAAGGAGATCTTCCAGTTAAGGCTGTAGCTTTAATGCATATTATTACAACTGGAGGAAAGGAGGAAGTCGAAATAAAGATCAAAACCATCAAGTCAATATGTGAAACATATGGAGGAAGAAAAATAGACAACACGGGAACCAGAAACTACTGGAAAACGCATAATGTTATGTATTCATGGCTCAGATGGAAAGATCCAAAGACATATTATGCTCGTAAGGGAATTCCTTACTTCTGCCCCGAAATCTTTGGATTCCTTCCATTGCCGAAACTCGTTGATATAAGTGAAGCTTTTTGGAATTACTGGAGTGAGCATGAGACGCAAATAAAGAAGCACAATGCCCTTGTCAAGGGTTTTGACGTGTATTTTTCAAAAAATGGGGGATATCTGTGGATTGATACGCTCTATTCTTATGTAGATAAAGAGGCCTTCGAGTTTGGCTTACAAGTTCAAAAAGACCTTTACGAGATGTTGCTTGACTATGGAGGCGCTCCGGGTACTGTGGGTAGCGGCGAAATAGCTGAGCGTATCATGTCGAGGCTGGTTGGTTACCACGATTTTTTAAGAAAATTGAAGAAGGCTATCGATCCGAATCGCATTTTAAACCCAAATGTTTTGGATCTGTAGGTGAGTTGTTATGTTACTTGAGAAGTATACGAATGATTTGTATAAGTGTATCAGATGTGGATTCTGCTTTGATCTAAGCTGGCTAGGACAGTACCGTATGTGCCCGATAAACGAAATCAAGGGATTTCAATCTTACAGCGCCAAAGGAAAACTAATTTTAGCTATAGCACTCCTTGAGGGAAAAGTAGAGTTCAACGAAGATCTCTCAAAACACGTTTTCATGTGCACCGATTGCGGTGCATGTGAGCAAAACTGTTTCTTCTCTCTAGAACTAAGCAACATCTTCGACGCGTTGAAAGCAGACGTGGTTGCACACGGATTAACAATGAAAGAACACGCTTCGATGCTTGAGAAAACCCGGAAATACGATAATATATTTGGGCAACCACACGAAAAGAGACTACACTGGCTCTCTGGAGAAATCAACAAAAAAGCTGAAGCAGTTTATTTCGTCGGGTGTACAACTGCGCTTGCCAGAACAAGGATAGCCAAAGCCAATTATGAAATTATGAAACACTCAGATCTAGATTTTACAATTCTCAAAAACGAAAAATGTTGCGGTTTTCCGCTGTTGTCTATTGGACAAGTAGAAACTGCAAAAAAGCTTGCTGAGTACAATATTCAAGAAATAGAAAAAATCGGAGCCCAGAGGGTAGTGTTTTCGTGTCCGGGATGTTATAGAATGTTCAAAAAAGAATATCCCAAATTAGTTGGGCGACTACCATTTGAGGCAGTTCACACAACCGAGATTTACGAGGAACTTATGGACAATGAAGACTTAGTTCCAAAGAAAAAAATCACCCGCAAAGTTACTTATCATGATCCTTGCCATCTTGGTAGGCACATAGGCTTGTATGAACCCCCAAGAAAGATCCTTGAAGAGATTCCAGGTTTAATGATGACTGAGATGACTAGAAACAGAGAGTATGCCTATTGTTGTGGAGCTGGAGGAGGTCTGCCCCAAGCCTTTCCAGAAATTTCGACTAGTATCGCGGTGAATAGACTAAAGGAGGCAGAAGAGACAGGGGCGCAGGTGCTTGCTTCGTCGTGTCCAGCGTGTAGCTCAAACTTCATGTTAGCAAGATATCGGTCTAAGGTAAAGTTGGATATTAGAGATGTGGCGGAACTGATCGTGGAAACATTAAAATAAGCAGACTCGTGAGGGAAGTGGTTAAAATGGAAGTTAAATGTGGAAGAAGAAAAAAAGGCGTTAGACACCCATAAGAAGTCAATAATTATCGATTCGTTAAATGCGTCCATCATGTCAGATGAATACTTTCAAAAACTACGCGTTGGCGGAGTAACCGCGATAAACTACACAATTGCCATGATGCATAGCATGTCTGAAACAGTTAAGAGAATTTTAGATATGCACGACTTGATAAATGAAGAGAATGATAAAGTGCTGTTGGCAACTACAGCCGAAGACGTGGTTACAGCAAAGCGAGATGGAAAAGTTGCTATTTTTCTAGGTTTCCAAAATGTAGTACCATTGGAAAACGACTTGAGGATACTAAAGCTCTATCATCATTTGGGGGTAAGAATCATCCAGCTAAGTTATCACTTCAGGAATGCAGCGGCAGAAGGCGGTGCAGAACGTACGGATTCAGGACTAAGTCTCTTCGGAATATCGCTAGTAAAAGAGCTAAATCGGTTAGGAATTGTGGTGGATCTCGCGCATGTCGGAAAACAGAGTGTTCTGGAGGCTATAGAATTTTCAGAGGATCCAGTAATAGCCTCACACTCAAACCCTCGAGCACTCATAGATGCATACCAGAATAAAACAGACGAAGAAATCAGGATTTTGGCTGAAAAGGGAGGCGTTATCGGAATAACAGCTTTCCCGAGACTTGTCAGCAAAGAACCAGATAATTGCACTCGACGACTTGTTAAATTACATCGATTACGTTGTGGAATTAGTTGGGGTGGACTACATTGGTATAGGATTAGACTTTGCTGAGGGATGGGCGGAATATCCACCTGCAAGAAGAAAGCTCATAATGATTGATAAAAGGGTATACAGCTGGCCCAAAGGAATTGAGACTATAACAGAATTTCCAAATATTACAAGAGGTTTGGTTGCAAGAGGCTACTCAGATAAAGAGATTCAGAAAATTCTAGGAGGAAACTTCTTAAGGGTGTTTAAGAGGGTCTTTGGAAAATAGGAACGCTAAATGTTGACGAAAAATAGTCTACTGTACACCGATGATGATGTATTGAAATTTGCGTAGCTTAGTTTGGTAAATCGAAGATTTTGGCTACACTATATTATGCAAACTATGTCTTCGCACCAATTCCTGCAGCTATTCCTTTCTTGATCTTTTCAGAGAAAAACATGTAAAGTATAAGCGGTGGAATAGTTGAGATGATTATTCCGGCGGCTAATGGACCGTATTGAATTAGATATTGGCCTCTAAATATGAAAAGGCCTAGTGGCAACGTCATCATGTCAGTTGATCTGAGGAAGACTAGGGGATAGAGAAAATCGTTCCATATGAATATGGCTTCTAAACTCATAGCTATCAAAACAGTTGGCAGGGCTAAAGGTAATGCTATTCTCCAATACGTTTGAAACGTTGACAGTCCATCTATCTTCGCTGCATCTTCTAATGATGGAGGAATAGACAGAAATCCTAGTCTTGCTATGAAAATCGAGTAGGGTAGAGCAGTAGCGACATAAACTAATATTAGGCCAAGATGGGAGTCAATTAACCCTAAATTTTTGAGTAGAACATACAACGGGACTATGATTACTTGAGGGGCAACATACATGCCAGCTAGGAGAAAATAAAAGACTGTTCTTTTACCACGATATTCTGCTCTGCCCAGCGCATATGCAGCCATAGGTGAAATCACAAATAGAATTATTATACTTCCAGCGGTTATTATTAAACTGTTTCTCAAGCATACCGCCATATTACCGCTACTTAAGGCCCACTCATAATTTGACCAATCTAGGTTAGTGGGAGGACCCCACACGTTAGCAAATAGCTCCTGATTAGTTTTAAAAGATGTGAAAAAAGCCCAAATAAGAGGATAGACTGTTGCAATGGCCCACATTATTAAGACAGCGATACCAATCGTGCGAGTGAACTTATTTCTGAGCCAGTTCCATGGACTATACTTTGAACTCATATGTTCTAGTCACCTATCCGTGTGTAACAGTTTCAGTTGAATTATTACAAGTGAAAGGCCCATAACAATCAAATAAAGCGCTACGGCAGAAGCGTATCCAGCCTTCCAAAAAGTAAAGGCGTACCTGTAAAGATATAACGCGATTACATCAGTGAGACGCCCTGGACCACCCCCCGTCAGAACGTAAACCAATTCAAACGTCTTGAAAGAAGCAGAAATTGTTATAACAAGCGATAAAGCAAGCGCAGCCTTAGTCATTGGAATTACTACGTGTCTGATTTTTTGAAGGTCAGAAAGCCCGTCTACCTTCATTGAATCATAAATAGATGGAGAAATTGTTCGTAAACCTGCCGAGTAAATAATAGCGTATAGTCCCACTCCGTGCCAGTTAGCCGTTACTAGAACTGAGAGAAGTGCTGTGCTCTGATTTGATAACCATGCTCTAGTTAACGAATGTAAACCGAGAAAGTCTAATAAGCTATTCAACAAACCAAACGAAGGATTATAAATCCAAGTCCACATTACACCCACTGAAACAAACGATAAGATAATTGGTATTAAGGCTATGGACAAAAAGATGCCCCCTACTCGCTGATATTTTCGCGCCAACCAAGCCAAACTGAAACCGAATATAAATTGGCTGACAGCATTCACACCAGTTATTACAAAAGTATTCCTTAACGCAACATGGAATTGCGGATCTACAACAATACTAAAGTAGTTTTTAAGACCGATAAACGTTTTGACGGGAGATACACCCGACCATTGATATAGACCAAATGAAAGCCCGTTAATTACAGGATAAATAAAAAAGAGGACATATAGGAAGACCGTCGGTAACAGCAATAGATATAGCGCTATAACTTTTCTAGTTTCAGCTTTGATTCGCAGCTTAGTCATTTTTCATCGCATACGCAGTTTCATCCAGTTACGGGACCAATTAGCTCCACTGCCTTTGCTTCAATAGCCGCTGCTGCCCCTTCAGGCGTTGCTTGACCAGTGAATACTAGTAAGTTTTGTTCGTCCAAGTATGCACCCATCTCCTTAGAACACATCGTTCCAAATCTTAAGTGTACTATAGAAGCACTTGCGGTTGCGTCCATACACTTCACCATTACCTCAGGATAAATGCCTGCAGGCAACGCTATGCTTTGTGCTAGCGGGTTATGCGTTTCTCTAGCCATATATATTTGCCAGTCTGGTTTGGAAATAAATCTCAAGAAGTCCTCAGCCTCTTTTGTATGTTCACTCGCAGCGGCCACACCTATAGATGTAGGTCCTCCAAAGACTACATCCTTCAACTCAGATTTATCTGGGAAGTATGGGTATCTAACCACATCTAATTCAAGAGCTGGTTGGCCAAGAGACATCGCAATAGCAAATGTACCTTGCATCCACATCGCTGATTCTCCAGATGAAAAAGATGCATAAGCGTCCATGTAACCAGCTGTTTCCCAGCCTAGTTGGAAGTAGTCTCCGTCAACCCATTCTTTGATCTTTGTAAATGCCGTAACGTAATAGGGTTCAAAACTCACTTTACGATCTAAGGCATCTTGGAATGCTTCTGCCCCATTGCTGTGTAGGAAGATGTAGGTTTCTGGGAATGTTAGGGACCACGTAGCTGAACCGCTCATTGCGATGGGAATTACTTCAGCAGCCTTCAGTGCATCACACGCCACTATAAATTCAGTCCATGTCCAACTCGTTGTCATAGAAGGTATACTAACACCGACTTGATCAAAGATTTTGCGGTTAATGAATATCCAGTCAGTTTGGAATTCATATGGGAGAGCATACTGTTTACCATCCCGGGTGACCGCTTCTTTTATCGCAGGTGTAATCTGAGCGAGAGCCCAATCCTCAGCCAGTAGGTCAGATATATCGGCTATTTGCCCCTCCGCAACGTATGTGTCAAGCTCCCCTCCACCATATGTAATGAACAGATCGGGAGGATCCCCAGCTGCGAAGCCTGATGCTAGCTTAGTCCAGAACTCGTCGCCTGTGTAAAATCCAATTTCAACTGTTACTCCAGTTTCATTGTAAAACGCGTCACTTACGGTGTTCCAATATTCTAGAGCTGCTTCTTCTCCTCCGAATGGAGCCCAAAACTCTAAGGTTACTGGTTGTTCTGCTGGTTCAGGTTGAAGCCAAACCCAATAGGCAGCTGCTACAATCGCACCGATTATAATAACTGCAGAGACCATTGCGTAGATAGTTCGTTTTTCCATATTTTATTTTTCCCCTTTTAGGATTCCTATTCGACTTTGAGCGTTATGAAGAAATGACTATATAATGCTTACTATACTTTTCATGAAATTCTCTCTTCGCTAGATTTATCAAAAACCTGAAGGAACCTTTCATCAAACTTAACAAATACCTTTTTTCCTTCTTCTACGTCAAATAGAGGATCAACTTTCGCTGTAATCATGTAAGTGCCAATTTCTAAATCTACGTACCCCACATCTCCCATTTGCTGAAAAAGCCAAACTTTTGCCTCTATTGCGCCCTTCAGTTGTTTGGTGTGGACATATACGTACTCTGATCTAACGCCCAGTATCACCTCACTATTCAAAAACTTCTCTTGTACACGCGCTTCCAATAGAGCATCCGGAATTTTTAAGGAGAAGACATCAGTGTTCAACAGTAATTCACCATCTTTCTTTGTTAGTTGACCTTCTATAAAGTTGATTGCGGGCATTCCAACAAATGTTGCGACAAACTTGTTCTTTGGATGGTCATAAATTTCTCGAGGTTTGCCTACTTGATGAAGCGTACCATCCTTCATAATCGCTATTCTATCAGCCATGACCATGGCCTCAGTTTGATCATGAGTTACGTAGACCGTGGTAGTTCTCAACTTTTCATGTAACTTCTTTAGTTCTCCCCTCATTCTAGTTCTTAGCATGGCATCTAAGTTCGACAGTGGTTCATCTAGCAGATAAATGGAGGGCTCTCTAATTATTGCCCTAGCTAATGCAACCCTCTGTTTCTGTCCGCCACTAAGTGCCCATGACTTGCGATCCAGAAGTTCCTCAATCTGCAGTAACTCCGCTGTTTCTTTAGCCCTTATTTTGATTTCTTTTTTCGGTACTTTCATCACCCGAAGGCACAATGTTATGTTATCAAAAACCGACATATGTGGGTACAACGCGTAATCTTGAAAAACCATCGCGACTCTTCTCGTTTTGGGTTCGAGATCATTTACAAGTTCGTCATCGAAGTAGATATTACCGTTTGTAAGTTTTTCCAATCCAGCAGTCATTCTAAGAGTCGTGGTCTTTCCGCACCCAGACGGACCGAGCAATACCATAAACTCTTTATCTCTTATCTTAAGGTTAAATTTATCAACAGCCTTGACTTTTTTGAAGTATTTAGAAACATTTTCGAAGGTGATTTCAACCATTCGATTTCACTTCATGTTACTGTCATGAATATACATTGATATATTTTAAAGTTTATTGCCATACACCACTTAGCTAACAATTCTAATTAGCAAGTTTGACCACCTGCGCGCGAGCGCTTTTCAGTATAGGGTTAATACACAAATTAATAGAATTCTAAAGCTATAGGGAGTAAGGTGCTTCTTCTTCGAGTTCAGATTCTTGTTCCCCCCTCAATGACCCGAAGGCATTTTTTGATCATATCTAAGTTCACATCACCTGCTTTATACATCTTGCCGGTCCTTAGATCGTTGATTATCACTTGGGCAGGACGAAATATCGATGGGAATCCGGGCACCTTTCTGAAGTCAAAGTTTGCCTCCTTCAAAACATCATAAAAAGTTTTTCCATATATCGGGGTTGATTCAAAGACAAGCTCCTCCGCAAGATTCTCTAAATCTTCTCCTTTTTTAGATTCTAAAGCGACAAAAACTTTTCCACAATAACATATCAAATCGTCTGACAGCGCTTTCTCCACTTTAACAAACTTACAAACAGGAGCTATCGGAGCCAGTCCAAACATATGCTTAACTTTTCTTACGTCGTAATGCAAAACTTCCCTCATAGTAAATGTAACGTCTTCTATCGCTCGACCCGCAATCTGAGTTGCCCCCGCAAGACTTTCCCCTGGAGTAACAAGTATATAGAGATCTTTAGACTCTATGTTACATTCTGCAGCTATCAACTCCGCTACCTGCTCAGAAGGCAAGTAGTCCATTTGTAATACTATTACCGCGATATTAGATTCATCCATGAAGTCAAGAAAGTCGAAAAGTTTCCTTGGCTTCAATGCCAAAGCCCTCGCGGGACCCGACGCAATTAATTTTGTTTTTTCACCTTCTAAAAGCGGATATCCAGCCTGGATTCCTAAGGTGGAGATAGCTGGCCAACTCGTTGTCACTCCAATTGCTGGGAGAGTAATATCCGCGAAGGTCATCATAGCTAACTGCGCGTTTGCCAATCCCCCTAGACAAATCTCTGTGGCTAATCTCCCTGCCTCAAACCCTCCCCGTGCATGTACTCCCATATCAATAATGGTTGCACCATTTTCCAGTTTTGACACTTCAATGCTAAGTTTTTTTGGATGATCGAGGATTTTCTTGACTATTCTAAGAGATAGTTCATTTACTTTGATTTTGTTCATTTTCCATCCAACACGACACTAGGTGCAAATTTAACCTATTCATTTTATCTTGTTGACACATCGCGCGTTGAGGGTAACTAGGTATTCTACGTGTTTTCCAGCAGTTCACGCAAGTATATCTTATGTTTTCCCCAAAGACCTCCTTGGTTAAAACCGGTTATCCGTATTATACCTTGAATTTTTGTGATAGTTTCTAAAGAAATTTTCAAACTTTTCTTCACTGTCTCTTTGTCTAAACCCCAAACAACATATTCAACTACGGTGTTGACTCCTTTAGGAACCCTTGTATCGCTTATCCTGTCGCGTATGGTTGGGCACAAAAAGGTGGTGCTTGTCGCTTTTTGATCCTTATAGTTGACCCCCCCAATCTTTGCCCCATTCACGCCTGGCAAAGGATAAATCATGAAAGCTCCTTTAATTTCATTTAAAACCCTCTCGCCCGCAGCTTGAGTGGCCATTAAGGCACAAGCAGAGTTTTCACAAAAGATCTCGAATGCACCATCAAAACTTGTTGTCACTCCAAAAGACTTCTCAATAATCGACTCACCCATCATAACTGGAATTCTGTAGATTGATCTTCTCGACATCTCGTCTTCAACTTCAAAACCATCTCCCCAAAGCCTCACTGTTTCACCAGCATTTACGGTGAATAGCGTCTTTTTTTGGGGGACGGCATTAAAGACTGCAATCGTTGGAAAGTGAGGAGTCAAACATAAAACGTTTGTAAAAGCGTTCTCAAACGCTTTTCTGCCTTCTTCTGTCTCGGGATTCATGCTCCTCATCCCACGTAACAACACATAGAAACCAGGCCTGCCATCTGGCGTATTTTGCCATGGAGCAAAATTTCCTAAAAAGCCTTCAATCGGTGAGAAGGTTATGACGCCACCGCAGAGACGTTGAGCGTTTATTAAGGCAATTTCTTTTGTCATGCTTGTAACAAGTATTTGGGATGATACTATTTCGCTCAACTCGATATGCGTATCTTCTATCTCTACTTCATTCATTTTTGGAAGCAAGAATTTTCCCTCAAATCTTTCAACTGATATGAATGCGCGAATCTACCAAGGGTTTCGAAGCAACTTTTTGATGAAGTCTATGTGTACTTTCCCTGCTCTGTACATTCTTCCAGTTCTTGTGTCGCTTAAGGCGGCTTCCGCAACTATAAAACCGAGACCCTTTTGTGCCAATTTGTGCAAGTCTAATGTTGGATCAATGTATTTCTTTTCTACAACAGCCAATTGATAGAAGGACTTTCCGTAAGATGCTGGATAATTTTCTATTACCATGTGTTCAGCCATTGACTGTAGGTTCTCACCTTCTTCAGAACGAACCCAAAAGTGGACAGTGCCGCCATATCTAATCATGTCGTCTGCCCAGCAGCACGGCTCCTTAAAGACTTTGGGAGATACAGGAGAGACCGGGGTGGTCGCCATTGCATGTTCAACTCTACTATATGGAATTTTATAAAATTCCGTGAGCCGCCAGAACATATCTTCGAGTCCACGAGATGAAACCTGAACCGAACCTGCCACACTGTCTGACGGAATCAACACTAAATACAGGTCCTTGGGGTCTATTTTACATTTATCCGCAATGATTTTTGCGAATTTCTCATCTGGTAGGCCTTCTGTACGCGAACGTGTTTGAACCAGAAGGACACCAACTTCAGGATGAGGATCTTTATAAGACCACTTTTCGAATACCTTAGCCGGTTCCTGAGCTAATGCTTTGGCTGGGCCAGATATCCAAGCCTTAAAATCCTTAGTATTAACATGAGGCGCATGGATTACACCAACCCATACATACATCGAAACCGCTATGAATGCCGGTAAATCCGTGTATTGAACCAACACAGGCAAAGTTATGTCATCGTAAGTAACAGCAGTTGATCGAGCTTCCCCTACTCCTCCAAAAGCTATCTTTGTGGCTAATTCACCAGCTTTGTACCCTCCAGACGCATTCACGCCACAGTCGATTACAGTCGTTCCGTTTTTAAGTTCCTCTACATCGACGTTTAATTTATCGTGCTCCCTGATCATTTCTTTCACGATTTCTAGGGAACAGCGATTTATGCTTATTCTCTTCCAACGCTTCAACATGGTCTCCATAACACTCAACTTTTGTTTCTCCATATTCGTAGAATGAAAAAAGTTGTAGCAGCTTACTTTTAAAGCTTTATCACTTCTCCTGTTTTCCTAGATTTAACAGCAGCTAAACGTATTTTTAAAATGTGCTTCCAATCTTCGTCTGTCATCGCTGGCTTTCTTCCCTTTTTTATACATTTTATGAAATGTTGGTCTTCTTCAAAATGTCCTATGCTTGCTCTTCCATACGGAGGTTTTAAATTCCATTCCTTTGCGTGTGGCGGAGCATTTGTTCTGAGTTTCAACAAGCCTTCTTCTGTGTCAATGTAAATTATGCCTTTTTCTCCAATTATCTCCGTTGTGTCCATCACCATTTTTTCAGAAACTATTCCGCTGTATTGTGTAAGGCCTACAACTCCGTTGTCAAATTTTTGAAGCCAAGCTATGGTGTCTTCAACGTTCCCTTTTTCTCCATAAATCATGGATTCACCCTCAGAACAAACTCTTTCAATTTTGGAGTTCAACAAGAATTCCATTTTGGGCACAGTTATCCATCCTGGGTGCCCTGCTTTTTCCGCGTTCCAAATCCAGTCTTTCCCTTGCCCCCAATAATCGTAGGAGAACAGTAACTTGGTATAGATCATTACAGGTTTGCCTATTTTGCCTTGTTCTATCAGTTCTTTCGCCTTGACGTACGCCGGGGCAAAGTTGTAACAGTAAGCTGGCATCACTGTAACACCACCGGATTTAGCGGTATCTATCACTGTATCAGCTTCTTCAAGCGTCATCGTCATCGGGATTTCGCACATTACATGTTTTCCGGCTTTGGCTGCGTCTATCACCATCTGGGCGTGTAAAAAAGGAGGTGTGCAGATCCAAACGGCTTTGACTTGGGGATTCTCTAACAGCTCTTTATAGTCTGTGTACCAAGTTTCTGCTCCATAAGTTTTCGCAGCCGCCTCAGCCCTTCTCTTATCAACATCCGCAACAGCCACCAACCTCGCATCCGAAATCTCCTTTGATAAAATTGGGAGATGAGCCATCCTGGCAATCCATCCACAACCAATAACACCAACTCCTATTCGTTGTATAATTTTCCTCTCCTGGAAGGTAGAAGAATGATTGTTATGTTTATAACCATTTGCTTAGACTCTATCATGGAAAATTTCCACGACTCTTCGACTAATACTAGATATTGAAGGTCCCTTTGTTGATTTATTTACTCTTTAACACCACAACTAGGACCTAGGCTTGTGCTCAGCACGGCTATAACGGACATATCACTCCAACCCAACAACCCTTTTATGAAAGACCACTTCGGTGACTGTACGATATGCAAGGAGATCCAGTCAAAGCAATGAAGAGAGACTATATGCATGATGCTCTCGCACATAAACTGCACGATGATGGAGTCTTATCCCAGGACGCAACTATGAAGGCATGCAGAACCTCCATGACTATATACCTATATGGAAAGAGGGCATCCACAGCAGGAAAAAGAAATAGAGCCCAAACAAGTTTAACTTTTGATCCGAAATTATACGAAAAGCGTCCACCCCAAAAAGGGGACCTAACTAGTCCTCATTGCAGATCACAAGCTGCTTATAGGGTTGTATAGAACGGAGGACCGTTATTTTGAGTACCGAAAAGGTTGGTCAGAAACGCTTGGGTAAGTTAAAATAGGTCGCGGAAGTAAATTTGGTGTCCTCCAAACGTTCCGCCAAGGTCCAAGGCTGAAATTTTCTTGACTCCTGGGACAGTAGTTGTTGCTTCAATGCCAACTTTTAGAGCTTTTTTAACTGCGTCCATAGTTAACCCAAAGAACGCTACTTCCATAACGGCTTCAACACCTTCAGGAACATTTGTATCCTTAACTTTATTCCTTAGAGATGGGACATAAGCGTGGGATGTAGTTGCTCGTTCTTTGTAATTTATACCTCCTCTTTTTGCACTGTTTGACGGCCCAAGTCCGAGTGGAGCAACACCCCCAACTGTTCTGATAGCACTAAACGCTGCATTTACGCCTGCTAATCCCGCAACAACATTTTCGGCCATAACTATGAAATGTCCATCGCAACCGACTGTGATACCAAACTTTTTCTCAACAATAAAATCGCCGCTTGTGACTGGTATTCTATAGACTTCTCTATCAGAGATAACGTCCTCGCTTTCGAAGCCATCTCCAAATCGACTTATCTGGCTTCCAACATCTACAGTTTCTCTGATAAGTTCCTTGGGCATCGCGTTGAATGCAGCGCATGTTGGAGGTTGTATAAGTGTAAGAGTTCTCGTCACTATCTCTTTTTTCAGTTTGCCCCCATTATACGGCGGATCAGGCGGCAAACTAACTTGAACCAACACACCTGGTCTTCCATCAGGAGTCTCGATTGGTGAAACCGGACCTTCAATTCCTGCTTGGGAAGCACACATAATCACGCTTGACCCATAGCCAGCCATCATTTGACTAGCGCTCAGTGCCCAACTCTCTGAGTACGCAGTGACTAAAATTCTTGCTATCTTTAAATCCCAGATTTCAGCGAAAGTGTCGTCAATTTCAACATTATTTATTTTCAATGCTCTCTCCTCTTTATTGTTTTGCAGTAGTTTAGTAAGCTAAGCTAACTTTGTGTTTAAGCTTTTCGTAAAAGACCTCAAGTGGTAACACCTTTGCCTTTTTTTGGAAAAGCAAGATTTATATCCGTAAAATCTATTGCTCTACCAACAATTCGAGGAAACTGCCATGGTAGATATTTTGATTAGAAATGGAATAGTTGTTACTATGGATAAAGAAAAGCGCATTTTCAAAGATGGAGCTTTAGCAATAGAAGGAGACGGGATCATTGATGTGGGAAGTAGTGTGGAGTTGGAGAAAAAATATTCTCCGAATCGAGAGATAGATGCTAGAGGAAAGGTTATTCTCCCAGGCTTAATAAACACGCACACCCACCTATTTCAGAATCTGCTGAAAGGAATGAGAGACGATCTTCCCTTGGTTGACTGGATTAACACAGTAACCATGCCACACATAAAAGCAGCGTTCCAAGACGCTTTAGCCGGAGACTTTGAAATTGGTTACTATGGAGCACTCCTTGGGTGCATTGAAGCTCTCAAATCTGGAACAACATGTCTCCTTGACATGGACTTGAGAAACCCTCGGACACCCGCGGCTTTCAAAGAGACAGGTATAAGAGGCATTTACGCGATAGCTTTGGCAGACAAGTGGGTTACTCCTGAAGTTCTTGTTCCCAAAGAGGAAATGATGCAAATGGTTAATCAAATTATAAACAAATGGCACGACTCAGAAAATGGTCGAATACAATGCATGCTTGGTCCCTCAGCTCCTTTTAATTGTTCAGAAGAACTGCTGCAAGAGATAAGGGAACTGGCTGACAAAAACGGAATGAACATTCACATACATGTTTCAGAGACAAAATACGAATGTGATCTGATAAAAAAGGAAACAAACAAACGACCGCTCGAGTTCTTGTACGACCTCGGTTTTCTTGGAAGCGACGTTTCCGCCGCTCATTGCGTGTGGGTTTCAGATAAGGAGATTGATCTTTTGAAGAAAACTGGCACAAAAGTTTCTCATAATCCTGAAAGCAACATGAAATTGGCGTCTGGTGTAGCGCCTATCCCCAAGATGTTAAAGAAGAGAATAACAGTTTCGTTGGGTACCGATGGTTGTGCAAGTAACGATAACCTAGATATGTTTGAAGCTATGAGAATAACGGCGTTTCTTCATAAAGTTTCAAGCCTAGATGCTTCCATTATATCAGCTTATGATGTGTTAAAAATGGCAACAATTGACGGGGCTAAAACAATCGGATTGGAAGATCAAATAGGATCATTGGAAGTGGGTAAGAAAGCGGATGTGATTCTTGTTGACCTGCAAAAGGCTCATCTGAGACCTCTTCATGATATAGTTAATATTTTAGTATACTGTGCCAGAGGAGGAGATGTGGAAACGGTCATAGTAGATGGAAAGATCGTCGTGGAAAATGGTGCAATTAAAACGGTTAATGAAAGGAACATAATTCAAGAAACAGAAAAAAGGATGACTGGACGTTACAATGCTTAAATTTCCACGTTTATCGGTTTCCTCTTTTTTCGTGACTCTATCGATGCCAATGCTATCTTCAGAACGTTCCTTCCGTAGTCACCAGTAACTCTTGGTTTCTTATTTTCAATTATACACTTAATGAAATGACTATCTTCCTCATAATGTCCCCAACTAGGTTTTCCATAAAGAGGTTTAAATGACCATTGACGTTGTTGTGGAGCATCCCTTTTGTACAGAGTTAAAAAGTGATTATTCTCAATAGATATGGACCCTGCATCTCCGATTATATCTGCTTGATCCATGGTGAGTTCTTCCACAATACATGTACTGTATTCTATGATTCCAATAGCGCCTTCGTCAAACCATAAAAGCATGGCTAAATTGTCTTCAGTATTGCCTTTATCTCTATAAGCCAAGGTTCCTGCCTCAGAGTATACACGTCTAACTTTATAATTGGAGAGGAATAACATGAAATCAATTGGTTCAGTTCCATTGATATCGATGTGCCCTCCCTCCCCTAAATTCTTAACCCACGGTTTGCCAGCTCCCCAATTTTCACGAGGAACAAATAACTTGTAACTAATCATTACAGGCATACCAATTTCTCCTTTCTCAATCAACTTCTTAGTTTCTAAATATATAGGACCAAAATGAAAACAATATCCAAGCATCAACTTTGCTCCATTGGACTTCGCTGCTGCGATCATTGCGTCAGCCTTTTCTAAAGTCGTGGTCATTGGTATCTCACACATCACGTGTTTTCCAGCGTTAGCTGCTTCTATTACCATAGGTGCGTGTAAATGAGGAGGAGTGCAGATCCAAACAGCGTCAATTTTCGGATTGTTAAGCAACTCCTTGTAGTCAGTATACCAGAAGTCAGCCCGATATTTTTTAGCAGCATTCTTAGCTTTTTCTTTGTTGTTATCTGCTACGGCGACCAGTCTTGCTTCAGGAATTCTTTCAGAAAGTATGGGAAGATGAGTCATATTTGCGATCCAACCACAACCAATAACGCCGACACTTACCTTCGACATGCTTCTACCTCAACCTCTCAAAACTCTCATATAGCCTATAAAAAATTTTGCAGTCTTAAAATCCCATTCATTGATCTATTCAACATCAATACTGCAATAGCTTGGTCCAACATCTGTTGATCTAAGCAAAAAAGTCGTTGATGCCTATCTGATGCTATTCCTTGAACACTCGTTTGAACACTCTTAGGAAGTTCCCTCCTAGAATCTTTTTTATCTCCTCGTCCGAATAACCTCTAGCCACAAGTTCTCGGGTAATGTTTGGAACTTTCGTCACCGAGTCGATGTCCTTTGGATGCTTATAGATCTGCCCATCAACTAATATGAGTAGCCTCCTCATCACTGGACTTTCAGCCTGTCTCTCGAAAAAATCTGTTCCTATGCCAACGTGATTTGCGCCAACCAGCTTAACCACATAATCCACGTGATCCATTAGGTCGTCGATGCTTAAATCTGGTTTATCACCCAGAAGCCGAGGAAACGCACTTATCCCAATAACTCCTCCCTTTTCGGCTGCGGCTTGAATTTCCTCATCTGTCTTGTTTTGATGTGTATCGACTAATGCCTTGATGCTGGAGTGGGAGAAAATAACAGGGGCCTTGGAGGCTTCTATGGCATCGAGACTTGTTGCCTTACCAGCATGTGCAAGATCTATAACCATTCCAAGCTTGTTCATCTGTTCTACAAATTTAAAACCAAAAGCGCTTAATCCAGAATCTGCTGGTTCAGCACATCCATCTCCAACTATAGTTCTATAATGATAGGTTGGTTGGATAATTCTTATTCCTAATTTATGATAAACTTTTAATAAAGCTAATTTTCCTTCAATAGGATCTATATTCTGGAATCCTAAGAAAATTGCAGTCTTTTCCTCCTTTTTCGCTGCGATAACATCGTTTGTAGAGGTGCCCAAGAGCACTTTATCAGTGTTTTTTTCAATCATACGTTGCATTTCGACAATTCTCTTTATGGTTTCAGACAGGTTGTGTTTCCCAGCCACTGTATAGTTTATCGCCGTTATCCCACCCTCCTTCATCATTTGAAAATACATTTCATCCATCACTGAGCTGTTCAACGCGTCGATGACTATGGCTTCTTTGTGAAGAGAAAAAGCACGTTCTTCTTGTTCCTTACTTAATTCTATCAAATCAACCATCTTTTCTTTTCGTGGTTATTCACCCTATTACGTACGTTTCCTTAAAAAAGGTTTAAGAGGATGGTTCTCATATCAATCGAAAAGGTGAAATAAAATGTGGAGGCCTCGTTGGGCAGA